>JBDHXS010000001.1:0-36596 GCA_039810845.1 Runella sp.
GTACCAACACCCCTCTTCAAGCCCTCGTCATGCTCAACGACCCCACTACTTTGGAGTCGGCACGGGTATTGGCCGAAAAACTGACACAAGAAAAAACCTCCATAGACGACAAAATCAACAAAGCTTTCCGCCTGATTGTGTGTCGTCAGGCCAAATCCAAAGAACTCAATATTGTGCGGAAGTACTTTGATGAAGAAAAAAGTGTCTTGGCCAAAGACCCGCAAAAAGCCGCCAAACTTTTGAATGTCGGAGAATCTCCGCAAGCCCGTATTCCCGACCGACCGTCGGTAGCGGCCCTTATGCAAACAATCTTGATGGTGTACAATTTGGAAGAAGTACTAATGAAATAAGCTATGAACGAGTTTTTAGAAAATCGCTTAAACATCAATCGTCGGCATTTTTTGGGTAAAATGACCGCAGGAATAGGTAGTGTGGCGCTGGGTTCATTGCTTGTGCCTGATTTGTTCAAAGGCTCAGACAACGATTCCGATGCGTTGCCGTTGGGGATTCCGCACTTTGCCCCCAAGGCAAAACGTGTGATTTACTTATTCCAAAATGGTGCTCCCTCGCAATACGAAAGTTTTGAATACAAACCTCTGCTCAATAAAATGGCGGGAGAAGAACTCCCCGCTTCTATCCGAATGGGGCAACGCCTCACGGGTATGACGGCCAACCAAGCCAAGTTTCCGCTGGTAGGTTCGCATTTTAAATTTGCCCAATATGGCCAGTCTGGTATGTGGTTTAGTGAGTTGTTTCCTAACATTGCCAACCTCGCCGACGACCTCTGCATGATTAAAACCATGAATACGGAGGCCATCAACCACGACCCCGCGCTTACTTTTATGCAAACAGGGGCGCAGCAGGGCAATCGCCCGAGTATGGGAGCATGGGCAAGCTACGGACTGGGGAGCGAAAATAAAAACTTACCTGCCTTTTCGGTGCTTTTGTCACGGGGGAGAGGCAACGGACAGGGGGTCTATTCCAAACTTTGGTCAAACGGTTTCTTAGATTCGACGCACCAAGGGGTGGTTTTTAGCAGTGGTGAAGACCCCATTTTGTACCTAAACGACCCCGCAGGCACCGACCGCTCGGCACGGCGTAAGATGTTAGACAATCTTGCCGAACTCAACAACATGGCTTATGATGATTTTGGTGACCCCGAAATCAAAGCCAAAGTGCAACAGTACGAAATGGCGTACCGAATGCAAACCGCTGTGCCTGAACTGACTGATTTTAGCAAAGAACCCGACCACATCGTCAAGATGTACGGGCCAGATTGCTTGGTGCCAGGCACTTTTGCGGCCAACTGCCTATTGGCGCGTAAACTCTCGGAGGCGGGAGTTCGATTTGTACAACTGTATCACCAAGGCTGGGACCAACACGGCAACATGGTAGGAGAAATGCCCCTCCAAGCCAAAGACACCGACCGTGCCTCGGCGGCATTGATTAAGGATTTAAAACAACGTGGATTGCTGGACGAAACCCTTGTGATTTGGGGAGGGGAATTTGGCCGAACTAATTACAGCCAAGGCACAGCCACCAGAGACAACTATGGCCGCGACCATCACCCACGTGCCTGTTGTACTTTTATGGCAGGCGGTGGGGTAAAGCCAGGTACTGTGTATGGTGAAACAGATGATTTTGGGTACAATATTGTTCGTGACCCTGTGCATATCAACGACTTTCATGCCACAGTGATGCACCTCATGGGTATCAATCACGAAAAGCTCACCTTCAAACACTTAGGCCGCCGCTATCGTTTGACGGATTTGGCAGGAAAAGGAATTTCGGGCTTGATGGCGTAAATTCAGCAGTTGCTCACGTCCTGCGACTACTGGTAGATTTGAAAGTGAATAGTTTATGATTTAGGCTGGAAGTCTGCTAATAACAGTCACTCGGCAGAGCCGAGCGACTGCGGTGGTAATTAGTTATAGCAGTCGCTCGCGTCCCGCGACTACTGGTAGATTTGAAAGTGAATAGTTTATGATTTAGGCTGGAAGTCTGCTAATAACAGTCACTCGGCAGAGCCAAGCGACTGCGGTGGTAATTAGTTATAGCAGTCGCTCGCGTCTCGCGAGTGACGACTATTGACAGGCCTCTGGCCAGAAGTATCATACTGATTATCTACGCTGTCATAGAATGTGAGCTATAATACACAAATTTAAGAAGTAAAAATGTCAGAACTGCGTAAAGCAAATGTACCTGAATCTACCTATTTTGTGACACTTACCGTGGTGGGTTGGATTGATATTTTTACGCGAAAAGAATATTCTGATGAAATCATCAAAAACCTAATATTCTGCCAACAGAAAAAAGACCTTGAAATATTCGAATATGTAATTATGCCAAGTCATATTCACTTGATTTGCCGTCGTAATAAAGGATTGTTAAATGAGCTACTACGTGATTTCAAAAGTTACACTGCAAAGCAAATTATACAGCTTATTAGAGATCATCCCGAGGAAAGTCGTAAAGAATGGTTGATGTACATGTTTCAGTTTTATGCTCAAAATTCAGGAAATATGTTTTGGCAAAAGACGAATCACCCGATTGAATTATACTCAAACAAGGTTATTCAGCAGAAAGTAGATTATATTCATCAAAACCCTGTGAAGGCGGGAATTGTGATAGAGCCTTGGTATTATTTGTTTAGTAGTGCCTGCGCTGAATCTCCTTTGAAAGTAAGTAGTTTATGATTCAGGCTGGAAGCCTGCTAATAACAGTCACTCAGCAGAACCAAGCGATTGTGGTGAAGTAATTATTTGATTTAGGCTGGAAGCCCGTTAATAATCGTCACTCGGCAGAGTCAAGCGACTGCGGTGAAAGTAATTAGTTTATGTTTTAGGCTGGAAGCCTGTTAATAATCGTCACTCGGCAGAGCCAAGCGACTGCGGAGATTTTGGTAAAATGAATCAAAAATAACTGTTACTTGGCCACTCGCAAGATGCGAGCGACTGCGGTATTTTTTAGAAAATTTGACAATCTACATTCCTAACTCGAACCTCCAACTATGCCTCGTTTTCAAACCCTAACTTCTTATTTGCTACTGGTCTGCCATATTTTATTGGCGTTTTTGTTGGTATTTGAAGGCAATGTAGTCGTTCCTGCGTGGCTACAACCCGTCGGACGAATGCACCCTATGGTACTTCATTTACCGATTGGGATGATGTTTTTTGTGGGAGTTTTATGGATTTTCAGAAAAGAGTTTGAGGGAGTCAATTTTTCAAAACTTTTTGGTTTCATTTTGTCTTTTACCGCTCTGACAGCCGCCTTCGCGGCCTTAATGGGCTTTTTTTTGTCACGAGAAGAAGGTTATACCGCCGATTTGTTGAGTTGGCACAAATACACGGGCGTTGGGTTGAGCTTTTTGGCGTACGTTTTGGTTTGGCTGTATCAAAAACCCTCGTTACAAAAACCTATTTTCAGTGCCGTTTTAGCATTGAGCGTTATACTTCTAAGCATTACGGGGCATTTTGGGGCAAGCCTTACCCACGGCGAAGATTATTTATTTCCTACTCAAATAGATGATGCCCCACTCGCCATTACCGACGATACGCCTGTGTTTGAGGCAGTAATAAAGCCGATTTTGAAAGCCAAGTGTTTTCAGTGTCACAATGAGCAAAAAACAAAGGGAGAATTGCTGATGACTTCGCTTGCGGGCTTACTCAAAGGTGGTAAAAATGGCCCAATTTGGGTGGCAGGAGATGCCCTCAATAGCCATATCATCCAGCGTGCCAATTTACCTTTGGACGACAAAAAGCACATGCCTCCCAAAGGCAAGCCGCAATTGACCCCGCAAGAAATCGGTGTCTTGACTGCTTGGATAAATACAGGGGCTGATGTGAAAAAAAGTATGAAAGCCCTACCTCCAAACGACCCGTTGAGGGTATTTTTGAAGCAGCGTCAAACTACATCTGAGCCAATGGTCCTTTACACTTTTGAGCCTGTTTCGGACCAAACCTTGCAAAAACTCAATAATCCTTTTCGGTCTATTGTTCCTATTGCCAACGGCTCTCCTGCCCTGCAAGCCAATTTTTTTGTGCGCCAAGCGTATAAGCCTGAGCAGTTGGGCGATTTGTTGGAGATTAAAACCCAATTGATTGATTTGAACCTATCCAACATGCCTATCAAAGACGATGACTTGGGGGTGATTGGACAATTGGAAAGCTTGGAAAAACTCAACCTCAACAATACCGATGTCACAGGGGCAACGCTATCAAAGCTGAGCCTTTTGAAAAAATTAAAATCTTTGTCATTGTCGGGAACAAAAGTTACCAAAGCATCGCTCAAAGATTTAGGCAAACTGCCGCTGTTACGCGAGGTTTTTATTTGGAATACACCTATTTCAGAGAAAGATTTGGCTGATTTGAAAAAGCAAAACCCAACTCTTCAATTTGAGCAAGGCTATTTTTCTAACGAATCCGAACGCATCAAACTCAATCCACCCGTGTTGGTCAATGAAAACTTTGTCCTGACCGACCAAACGCCCGTCACTTTCAAGCACCCCCTCAAAGGCATCACCATACGCTATACGCTCGATGGCTCCATGCCTGATTCTATTGCTTCGCCCATTTATCAAAAGCCTATTTCGCTTTCGAGTTATACCGTAGTAAAAGCCCGAGCGATGAAAGAAGGCTGGTATGCCAGCGATGTAGTCGAATACACCTTTTTTAAAGGCACTTACCGCCCCAATGTGGTCGAGTTAATAAACGAACCCAACCCTCAATATACGGGAGAAGGCAGCTCAACACTTATCAATCTCAAAAAGGGCGAAGCTACTGATTTCAAAAATAAAGCGTGGCTCGGCTATCGCGAAAAACCATTTGAAGCGCTGTGTACCTTTGCTCAGCCCACCCCCATCAAATCAGTGACTATCAGTACAGGAAAGAATATCGGCGGTTATATTTTGCCTCCTCTTTCAGTCGAAATTTGGGGAGGAAACGATAAAGCTCATCTGAAACTACTGCAAAAAATCGCTCCTGAACAGCCTCAAAAAGACCAGTCAGCGCGTATTGAGGCCATTCAAAGCAAGTTGCCAGAAGGAAAGTATGCAGTCATAAAGGTAATTGCCCGCCCAGTACCCAAACTCCCCAGTTGGCACCCAGGCAAAGGCCAACCTGCGTGGGTGTTTGTAGATGAACTATTTTTTAATTGAAAAACGTTGGTTTAGCGTAGTTTAACCTTTAACCAACTATTTCAATGAAAAAGATTCTAAAATGGGTAGGTATTGTAGTTGGCGTTTTAGCCGTCGTTTTATTCATTGCCTTTAAATTCTTGCAGGCCAACACCAAAAAAGCCAGCCCCGAAGTTACTGTTGAATACAAGAGAAATGGAACCGAAATCTCAGTATTTTATTGTCGCCCTTCCAAAAAAGGAAGAACTATTTTTGGGGACTTAGTACCTTATGGAGAAGTATGGCGTACAGGGGCAAACGAAGCCACTACTTTTACTACCAACAAAGACCTCATAATCAGCGGAAAAACGCTACCAGCAGGTAAATATACTTTGTGGACTATTCCTCAGAAAGACAAGTGGTCAGTGATTTTCAACAGCAAAATGTATGATTGGGGAGTGAGCTTTGGAGGAGTAGCCAGCCGAGAAGCTGCTGCCGATGTACTACAAGTAGAAGTTCCAGTAGAAGCTTTGGGAGCGGTGCAAGAGCAATTTCAGATTTCATTTGACGCAGCTACACCTGCAATGGTGTTGGCTTGGGATAAAACGAAAGTAACTGTGCCGTTCGAGTAATTCTAATTAAGTAGTTTTATCTTGAGTAAAGAGCTACCGTTTTCTTTAACTTCAAACACACAGTCCTCAAAACTTGGGCCTGTAAATATTGGACGATAGTTATTACTAAAACCAAAAGGTTCTTTGGGATAACCCACAAAGTTTTTGTCTAATTTCCAATTATCATTCATGTCGTGATAAAGTGCCAGAGCATAGCGACCTGGAGGCAAATTCATCACAGTACGTTCTATCCCTTTGCCTGTTACGGTTACCATTTGCCCAAAATCAGGTTTAGTGTAAGTACTACCAAAGGTATTCCCGGCTCTAAAAACACCAAGTCGGAGTGTACCTTTAGGGTACTTGATATTCGTTATTTCTATCGTGATTGAAGTTTCTGATGAAGCAAAAAAAAGAGAGAAGAACACAAAACAAAACAAACATTTCATAGTGGCTATATATTGGCTTTTAATTAATTAGTCTATTAGTATTTTTATTAGACAACTCAAATGAATCTAACCCTTATTTAAACTTTTAGATAAGGAGATTTATTACTTTCATCCAAGTTTTTATAACTTAAATGTAAGACAGATGGTTTGCAATTAGTGAGTAAATGCCTATAATTGCGCAATTTAAACTTAACCTTTGTGATGAAAGAAAAACCTAATTTATCATTTTGGCAAATCTGGAACATGAGTTTCGGATTTTTAGGGATTCAATATGGCTTCGGATTGCAGCAAGCAAATATGAGTCCAATTTTTCGCTATCTCAATGCTGATGAGTCCTCTATTCCTGCGCTGTGGCTTGCTGGTCCCGTAACAGGCTTATTAGTACAGCCAATCATTGGTGCCATGAGCGACCGTACTTGGTCACCACGCTGGGGGCGTCGCAAGCCTTTTTTTTTAATTGGGGCTATCATTGGAAGCATTGCTTTGGTACTCATGCCCAACTCAACCAGTCTTTGGATGGCTGCCAGCTTAATGTGGATTTTAGATGCAGGACTTAACGTCTCAATGGAGCCTTTCCGGGCTTTTATTGGCGACAAGCTCAACGTCAAACAACGTACACTGGGTTTTGCAGTTCAAAGTTTTTTTGTGGGTTTTGGGCAAACTCTTGCAAATCTTATGCCCCGTATTTTACCAATTTTTGGTCTTACCATGGTTGCTACGGGCACTTCCAATACCATTCCAGACATTACAAGGTATTCCTTTTATATCGGTGCAGCCGCTATTGTTTTAGCCGTTTTATATACTATTTACACTACCGAAGAATACCCGCCTGCCGACATGGCTGAGTTTGAACGGCAGAAAAAAGAAGGTGGTGGAGTACTAAAAGCATTTACTGAGGTATTTCATGCGTTGAAAGAAATGCCTACGACAATGAAACAATTATGGTGGGTAAAATTTTTCACTTGGTATGGGCTACCGCTTATGTGGCAATACTTATCTTTGGCAATTTCGCGACATGCTTTTAACGCACCTAATGCCCAATCACCTGGGTTTGAAAAAGGAATTGAAGTAGGTAATGATTGCTTTGCTTTGTTCAACATTGGTTGCTTTGGTATCTCATTTTTCTTACCTGCTATTGCCAATCGAGTAGGGCGTCGAGCCACTCATGCAATTTTCTTGACATTGGGAGGCTTAGGCTTTATGTTTATGCTTACAGGCGAAAGTAAAGATGTATTTTTAATCGGAATGACCTTAGTTGGACTGGCGTGGGGTTCTATTTTATCTATGCCTTATGTAATGCTTTCTACTTCCGTAAAACCTGAACGAATGGGTGTTTATATGGGTATTTTTAATGGATTCATTGTTGTTCCCCAAATTATCAACATGATTACGGTTCCGTTCTTATATGAAAGCCTGCTTGGTAGTGATCCACGGAATGCACTTATTTTGTGTGGGGTATGTCTTTTCTTGGCCGCTGGAGCGTGCTTTTTAGTCAAAGAAACTGGCGCAAAAGGAGAAGCAGAATTTGTAGGCGGCAGTGGCGGTCATTAATAGTTTACAATAGGCAGTATGCAGTACGCAAATGATATTTTGTGTACTGCATACCGCCTCCTACTTTCTACTTCTTTCCGAAGTTATAGCCTAAGGTCACAAAGAAAATCTTCGATTCTGTACCTGAGTAGGGTTTTACACCTCCCTCAGAAAAATTCGGATTCAGGAAATCGTTGAGATAATATTGTACCTTTAAACCAAAGCCACTTCTGGTCTGAAAGCCAGCAAAAAGAGCAGGCATAAAGGGATTTGAACGATTGCTAAACCACTCGTTAAATTTATCAACTTTCTCACCGTTGATAAATGTTTTTTGTTTGAAATTGATAGCAAAAGCAGCCTCTGCTCCTCCATACATATAGAATTTTCTCAAATCTCCGATTTTAATCCCCACAGGAACTCCCACAGCATATACTCGTTGTTTGAGTTTAAACACATCTGTATCTACTACTCCCACAATTTTTTCCTCCGTAATCATCCCAATGTTGGTCAGGTTCAATCCAGCAAACAAGCCTAAATTTTTACCTAAATCAACATTAGCATTAGATCCGATATTAAAAAACATCGTAAAACGTGGAATGGTCGAGATTTCTTCCCCATTACGAGTTACTTGGGCAAAAGAAAGCAAACTTGCATTCCCTCCTTTGGTATAATACACTTTAGAATCTTTAGTAGGCTGATCGCTATCTTGAGCAAAAATGTTCAAAGAAGCTAAAATGGCGAAAGCAAAAATAACCTTTTTCATGGCTGTAACACTGATTTTGTTTAGTTTAAGATTGATTTTCATATGCAAGATGCCTTCTCAACAATGAACGGTTGCATAGGATAGGATGAATGGCATTAAGAAAGGACAAACGCTAAAAATAGCAAGTTGAGTGGGCTTTGCCGCTCACCCAGCCTTCTTTAGTAAGAAGCCCGAAATTACATTTTCATCTAAACCTGAAAATTGAAGGCATAAATCTAAATGATTTTTTTCGGGCAAAAATCCCATTTGAGCTGATTAAAATCTGACAGAAACTTTTTTTGATTTGCGATTTTTAATAAATAGTCCTAACTTTGCAGCCCATTTTGATAGAGAAGTGAAAGGGCTAACTCAGTACGATATAGACATTTACGGCTTAAAAGACAAACAATATGTTTATAATTTTGAGTCGGGAAGCGAGTTTTTTGAAGAACTTGAGCAAGAGTTGATTGAAAATGGTCGATTTAAGACGAATTTAACACTTGATAAGTCGGCTACGATGATGATTTTAAATTTTCATATCGTAGGAACTGTAGAATTGGTATGTGATCGCAGTTTAGAAGTATTTGAAGAATCTTTAGATATTAAAGAGCGATTGATTTTGAAGTATGGCGATCATGATGAGCAACTTGCTGATGACATCGAACTCATTCGTCACGAGGCAGTTCGTATCAATGTTGCCAATTACATTTTCGAGTATATTGCCTTGGCACTACCAATGAAAAAGCTTCACCCGCGTTTTCGTACCGATAACGAAGATGAAGAAGAAAGTATTTTGATTTATCAAACCCCTGAAGAAACCCAGCCTGATGTTCACGAAAATGAAGATCCTCGTTGGGCAGCTTTAAAGAAACTAAAGGGCAACGAATAAATTTTTTTGATATTACTAATAAACTGATAACGAACAACTAATAACGACATAAAGTAATGGCACATCCCAAACGAAGACACTCAAGCACTCGCCGCGACAAGCGTCGTACACACGATGCCCTGACGGGTAAGGCTCTTTCTACCGACCCAACGACGGGTGAAGTGCATGTAATGCACCGTGCACACGTTTTTGAAGGTAATTTGGTTTATAAAGGCAAAGTAGTGGTAGAAGGCTACAAACAAGCCTAATCCATAAAACATTGTATATGAAAGCATTTCATCACAACTTGCATAGAAAGTTGCGATGAAATGCTTTTTTAGTATTCCTTATATGCTATTTTTACAGCCTCTTACTACCCAACACCTACAATAACCAATGAAAATAGGAATAGACGCAATGGGAGGGGATTTTGCCCCCGAGGCAATTATAGAAGGAGTTGTAATGGCTTCTTCCGATTTACCCCAAGATGCCCATATTATACTAATAGGCAAACAAGATATTATCAATGAATTACTCAATAAATATGGCTATGAAGGTTCTCAAATCGAAATAGTACACGCAGAAGAAGTCGTTGAAATGGGTGAACACCCGACAAAAGCTTTGTCTCAAAAGCCACATTCAAGTATTTCAATTGGTTTCAAGTTATTAAAAGATAAGCAAATTGATATTTTTTGTAGCGCAGGCAATACAGGCGCTATGCACGTAGGCGCTTTGTTCAGCATTAAGGCCATAGAAGGAATCATCCGCCCTGCAATTGTTGGTTTTGTTCCTCAAAAAAAAGGAGGACACTCTATTATGCTTGATATTGGTGCTAATGCTGACTGTAAGCCTGAAGTACTTGAGCAGTTTGGAGTGATTGGGTCTATCTTTGCCCAGCACACATTCAAGATTGGGCGCCCACGAGTAGCATTGATGAATATTGGTGAAGAAGAGCAAAAAGGTTCGGTTGTAGCCCAAGCCACTCACCAACTTTTAAAAGATAATACCCGTATTCATTTTGTTGGAAATATAGAGGGTGGAGACCTCTTCGATGATAAAGCGGATGTTATTGTTACGGATGGATTTACAGGCAACGTACTCTTTAAATTGGCAGAGTCTTTTTATAATGTAGCCAAAGAACGTGGAATTCAGGATGATTATATTGACAAAATGAACTATGAAGCTGTAGGCGGAAGCTCAATCATTGGTGTCAATGGAAACGTGATGATTGCCCACGGAATTTCGTCGGCCATCGCCATCAAAAACATGATTACTTGGGCGCGAAAGCAAGTCGAAACCCAAGCGTATGTTCAGATTGCTAAAGCATTGAGTTAAACCTATGTTATCCGTTAATCGTTTTTAGAAGTCTGATAAACAAGCTATTAAAGCTTCTTAGTGACAGATAACTAATTTCGAATAACAACTTACTAACTTATACGAAGTAACAAATGAGTCAAATTCGAGCTGCTATTACGGGGATACAGGGATACGTACCCGACTATGTTTTGACCAATGCAGAATTGGAAAAAATGGTGGACACTAACGACGAATGGATCATTGCTCGTACGGGCATCAAAGAACGTCGTATCCTCAAAGGTGAAGGACTTGGAACTTCCCACATGGCAGTTGAGGCAGTAAAAGGTCTGCTTAAAAAGACTAATACCTCCCCACAAGAAATTGACTTATTGATTTGTGCCACTACAACACCTGACTTCGTTTTTCCAAGTACGGCCAATCTTATCTGCGATATGGCTGGTATAAAGACGATCGGGAGTTTTGATATCCAAGCTGCGTGTTCGGGATTTCTATATGCCCTTACGGTTGGAACGCAATTTATTGAAACTGGCAAATACAAAAAAGTTATCGTAGTAGGCGCTGATAAAATGTCGGCAATTATTGATTATACTGATCGTACTACTTGTGTGCTATTTGGCGACGGAGCCGGTGCTGTACTTCTTGAGCCAAATACAGAGGGATACGGTATTATTGATAGCATTATCAAATCTGATGGATCAGGACAGCCTTACTTGAACCAAAAAGCAGGAGGAAGCCGATACCCACCTACTCACGAAACCATAGATAAACGCTGGCATTATGCCTATCAAGATGGCCCTTCAGTGTTTAAATTTGCTGTCACAAATATGGCAGATGTGGCAGCTGAAATCATGGAGCGTAACCATCTCACGGGCGACGATGTGGCTTGGTTAGTACCTCACCAAGCCAACAAACGCATCATCTCGGCTACGGCCAATCGTATGAAGGTAGGAATGGATAAGGTGATGCTTAACATACAAAAATATGGCAATACTACTGCCGCTACAATTCCCCTTTGCTTGTGGGATTATGAATCTCAATTAAAAAAAGGAGATAACCTTATCTTAGCTGCTTTTGGTGGGGGATTCACTTGGGGCTCAGTTTATGTCAAATGGGGCTATTAAAAACGAGTATTCCACAATTCATAAAATCAATTTTTATATCAAACTGTTTTATAAAGGCAGTTAACAATTAACGGATAACGATTTACAACAAAATGGCAACAACTGCAGACATCCGTAATGGATTAGTGATTAATTACAACAACGATTTATTTCAGATTATTGAGTTTCAGCATGTTAAACCTGGGAAAGGAGCAGCTTTTGTGCGCACTAAGCTTAGAAGTCTTACAAGTGGTAAGGTGTTAGATAATACTTTTAACTCAGGGGTAGCTATTTATCCAGTTCGTGTGGAGCGTCGGGAGTTTCAATATTTATACAAAGATGAAGCTGGATTCAACTTTATGGACACCGAAACGTTTGAGCAAATTTCTCTTGATGAAAAATTAGTGGTCTCTGCTGATTTGATGAAAGAAGGCCAATTGGTAGAAATTCTTTTGAACACCGAAAACGAATCCCCACTTACATGTGAGCTACCTGATGTAGTAGAACTTGAAGTAGTTTATGCAGAGCCAGGAATAAAAGGCGATACGGCTAACAACCCTCGCAAGGCTGTGGAGGTTGAAACAGGTGCTCGCATTATGGTGCCAATGTTTATTGAAGAAGGCGATAAACTTCGTATCAAAACAGCTTCAAAAGAATACGTAGAAAGAGTAAAATAAAATTGTTTCTAAAGGTTCTATGGTTCCGCCTGATTCTATCATCTAAACCAAAGAATCGTTTAAGCAAGAATCCACGGAATCCAAACGAACCTAACCTCAATAACTATGGAAATTAAAGACATCCAAAAATTACTTGACTTCATTGCCCATTCGAGTTTAGACGAAGTCAATATTGAAACGGGGGAATTTAAAGTGAGCGTAAAGCGCCATGCAACTGGTACTGTGGTAGCCGCTGCTCCTGCACCAGTGGTTGTAGCCCCACCTGTAGCTGCGGCTCCCGTTCCACAAGCACCTGCTGCTACTCCAGCTGCACCTGCTGCCACACCTAAAAGCGACGAATCAAAGTTCATCGCCATCAAATCACCAATGATCGGGACATTTTACCGTTCTGGGGGGCCAGATAAGCCCTCTTTTGTGGAGATAGGTGATGAAGTGACCTCTGGAAAAGTAGTTTGTATTGTAGAAGCGATGAAGCTTTTTAACGAAATAGAATCCGAAATTTCGGGACGTATCGTAAAAGTACTTGTCGAAAATGCCACTCCTGTCGAATACGACCAGCCGTTGTTTTTGGTAGAGCCTATTTAATTTGAAAATCAGTCAATTTGAAAATTGTTAAATGTAAGAAAGACATTCTCAAATTTTCAAATCGCACGGGCGACCCCGTTTCAAATTCAGAAAACTTATGTTTAAAAAGATACTAATCGCCAATCGCGGCGAAATTGCTTTGCGTATCATCCGTACCTGCCGCGAGATGGGCATTCAAACGGTGGCTGTTTATTCTACTGCCGATCGTGATAGTTTGCATGTAAGATTTGCAGACGAGGCGGTGTGCATTGGTCCCCCTCCCAGTCGCCAATCTTACCTAAGCATTCCTAATATAATTTCTGCTGCCGAAATCACTAATGCTGATGCCATTCACCCAGGCTATGGATTTTTATCCGAGAATGCCGAGTTTTCTCGGATTTGTGCCGAATATGGTATCAAATTTATCGGTGCTACTGCGGAGCAAATTAATTTCATGGGTGATAAAGCTACGGCCAAAGCAACCATGAAAGCAGCAGGGGTACCTGTTATTCCAGGTTCAGAAGGCTTGCTCGAATCAGTAGAAGAAGGTAAGGAATTAGCAAAAAAAATTGGTTATCCTGTTATCGTGAAAGCCACGGCAGGTGGTGGTGGGCGTGGAATGCGTATCATCAAAGATGAAAACGAATTCCAAAAGGCTTGGGATGATGCAAAAATGGAATCGGGTGCGGCTTTTGGGAATGATGGTCTTTATCTCGAAAAATTTGTTGAAGAACCTCGTCACATCGAAATTCAAGTAGTAGGAGATCAATATGGTACAGTATGCCATTTGTCCGAACGGGATTGTTCTATTCAGCGTCGTCACCAAAAATTAGTAGAAGAAACGCCCTCTCCGATTGTAACTCCTGAGCTTCGCGAACGCATGGGTCAAGCCGCTATTAAAGGAGCATCAGCTATTGCCTATGAAGGTGCGGGCACGATTGAGTTTTTGGTGGATAAATATGGTGAATTCTTTTTTATGGAAATGAATACCCGTATTCAGGTAGAACACCCTATTACGGAGGAAGTTACCAACTTTGACCTCATCAAAGAACAAATCAAAGTAGCCGCTGGCGAGTCTATTTCAGGACAAAACTATACGCCTCAACTTTTTGCGATGGAGTGTCGTATCAATGCCGAAGACCCTGCTAATGGTTTTCGTCCAAGTCCTGGTAAGATTACACAGTTGCATTTCCCAGGGGGGCACGGTGTACGAATTGATAGTCATGTGTATGCGGGATATACGATTCCTCCAAACTATGACTCCATGATTGCAAAAGTTATCGTAACAGGGCAATCACGAGCGGAAGTAATGACCCGCATGAAGCGTGCTTTACAAGAGTTTGTGATTGAAGGTATTAAAACTACCATTCCTTTCCACATTCGTTTGATGGACGATGCTGGTTTCCAATCAGGGATGTTTACTACTAAATATTTAGAATCTTTTGATTTTAAAGGTTTGTAAAGTAAGGTCAAAATCAATTGTTTACAACATCAAAAAAGCGAGCATAATAGCCTCGCTTTTTTGATATTTATACTTCTTATTTTCTACAACGTAGCTGCCAACCAACTCGTTACTTTTGTACGGGCAGCTGCTTTTGCTACGGCATCATCTCCCGTATTTTTCTCATCAAATGAGTGATTGGTATTGTTATAGATAACCATTTCTATACTTGTGCCAGCACCGTTCAATTTTGCTCTATCGTACTGAACTTGCGTAGCAGGAAGTAAATCGTCATTGTTGCCTATCAAAATCAAAAGAGGTGCGTAGTTGATGTATTTCCCTTTGGTTGCATCAGAAACGCTTCCGAAATAACTGTAAAAACCTCCGCCAGGATAATACGCTACGGCTGTTTTAAACCCACCTTGCGCAGGACGAGCCACTGGAGCAGAAACATTGTAGGTTTTACTTTGATACCATACTGTCCATTGGCTTTTGGTTACTAAAGTCGTATTCACAAGTGCAGCCATGGTGGTAGAGCCTCCGTGTGAAAAACCCATCAGCCCAATACGATTTCCTTGGATATACGGCAATGTTCGTAAGTATGCCAAACCTGCATAGGCATCGTATGTACGCTCATAGGCTGGTGAGCAAATGCTATCATTGAGAGGCGTTCGACCGCAAAATTCCACAATTGGTTGACCATTTTCAAGGCGATTAGTATAGCTATCTATAAACAAAGAGACAATTTTCTTGCTGGTAAAATCTGCGGCCCATTCATTGAAATTGGTTTTCATTTTATTGGCAGCTACATTGTCGTTAGACCACATTCCTCCGCAACCGTGCATAACGACCATTGCTGGTACCTGCTCTCCTGGCTGCAAAGCAGGTACATACAATTTGGCAGTGAGGGTCAATCCCTTAACATTTTGAAAACTTACGTTAAAGACGGTATCAGTAGTAGCTACAGTAACGGCGGCTGTTGCCAAACGCGCATTTTTAATGGCAAAAGAAGGGGATGTAGGTTGTACGTATGACGAAGAATCTCGACAACTCGACAACAGAAACGAAGCACTTGCCAAAGAGGCAAAAGCAATGTTTTTAGCATTTACGAAGAACTTTGAGAAGGACATTTTACTTTTTTTCATGGCTTTTTATGTATTTAAAAATTTGACGCTGCAAAGTTGAAACACTGTGCTAAGACATGAAAAAGAAAATAGTTCAAGCGTTAATTTTGCCCTTTTTAAACGTATAAAAACGAAATTGAAGCGTCATAATACACCTTTTTTACCTAATGAAAGGGGGTATTTAACTCCTCGACCAAATCAATATAATAACAATGTGGATGATGCTTCATCCCAATATAGGGATAATACGCCACTGCTTTCGGAGCCGATAACAAGATAAGTTTAGCTTGAGGAGCGGCTAGTTTGGTTTGTCGAATCAATTCTTTGCCAATTCCTTTTTTTTGATAATTCTGGTCAACAGCTAAGTCCGATAGATACGTACAAAAAGCAAAGTCAGTCATAGCTCGTGATACGCCGATGATTTTGCCTTCTACCCGAGCTGTTACAATCAAATTTGCATTTTTAAGCATTGTTGTCAGGCGTTCGGTATCATCTATAGGGCGACGCTCACCCAAGGTTGAATTGTTCAAAACCAGTCGAAAGTCTTCGACAGACAAATTGTTCTCTAATTGGTAGGTGATGAATGGGTTCACTTTTAGAAAGAGTTAAAAGCAAAATTGAATTTTTTGATTATCAATCAAAAGTAAGTTTTTTAAAAGTAGAAGCGATATCAAATTAGCAAATCAGTACAAAACATGACTCAAAGCATTTTTTTTACTCAACAATACACTTAGATTTGGTAAATTACTATAGCGATTATTCCCTTTAAACATAAACCCCTTCCTTTTCTTCATGGCTGCCACACTCAAATGTCCTAAATGCGACAGCTTAGAAACTGTCAAAAATGGAATTATCAAAGACCGACAAAGATTCAGGTGTAAAAAATGTGATTACAATTTCACGGTTGATAAACTCGGCAAGGGCATCAGCTCCTATTACGTTATCAAAGCATTACAGCTGTACATTGAGGGGGTTAGTTTTCGAGAAATAGAGCGATTGCTGGGCGTAAGTCATGTTTCAGTCATGAACTGGGTAAAGAAGTATCAAATCAAAATGCCCGAGCGCATTACCCACCATGCTACCTACAAAGTGATGAATCATAAAGAGTTGGCGGAGTTTTATGCCGACCGCAAAAATCTGGAAGGAACTGGTATGATTGTAACTGAATTGGGCGATAAATACATGATGATAAAGTGGGAAAGATTCAAAGATTAAACACTACTTTTTCAATAAATTTTAGGCTGGAACAAGGAGTTTCAGCCTTCTTTTTTGTGCTTTCAAACGCTTTTTTGCTAAGTTGATATACTTTTGCTAAAAAGGTATAGTTACATTTTTGCCCTAAAAAGTACCGTTTATGTCTGTTAATCTGGAATCTTCTCTTTAAAAATGCCTCATATTATTTGGCTTCCTCTCGCTAAAACAGTATTTTATTAAGTATTTTATCGCCATTACCCTACAAAATTAGGGTGAACTGGATGAATAGCTTGATGCATCTATCACAAATAACCATACCTATATCAATATTTTTTTTAATTATTGGATTTTATGGTGTTTTGAATCGTGATTTTACTCGAAGGCGCCCCGAGTAATCTGTGCAATTCAAAACAAAAGAGTTTAACCTTCCTCTCTTAACCAAGATGAAAAAGACATTACAAACATTTACTCTTGCAATGGGCTATGCCATGCTCAGTCTTCAGTTACAGGCGCAGGGTTCAAGCGATTATGGCGCTGGTATGAAATTTAACATAAACCCAGAGGGCAGCAAATACGTACGCTTAATTACTTGGAGTCAGATTTGGGCGCGGTCAATCCAAAATAACCCTGGTACGATGGTAAATGGAACTCCTCAAGATAAGACATTTGATATAGGTGGCCGTCGGTTGAGGATGTTAGCCATGGCCCAAGTAAACTCACGATTTATGGTATTGGCTCACTTTGGTATCAATAATCAATCGTTTTTGAACGGCGGGGCAGCAGGAACCTCTGGAACTGGTGGATACGGTGCTGGAAAAAAACCAGGCCTATTTTTTCACGATTTTTGGAGTGAATATACTGTGATTCCCACAATCAACTCCGAAACAAAAAAACCGAATAAATTTACGATGAATATCGGAGCTGGCTTACATTATGTGATGGGTGTTTCGAGAATGACCATGTCTAGTACCCTAAACTATCTGGCTGTTGATGCACCAGTATTCAACTGGGCGCTTATCGAAAACAGTGATCAATTTGCCCGCCAATACGGAATTTTTACCAAAGGAAAAGCAGGTAAGTTTGAATATCGTCTGGCATTGAATAAACCCTTTGCTACCAACGGCACAGCCACCGAAGGCATCGCCATTGACAACAACGGTCAGAGTAAAGCGGCCTTAGCAGGTTATTTAGAATATGAATTTTTTGATCGTGAGTCCAATGCACTTCCCTTTAAAGTGGGTACGTATGTAGGTACCAAAAAAGTATTTAATGTAGGGGCTGGGTTTTATTCTCAAAAAGAAGGAACACAGAGTTTGAAAAACGGAATAGCACAGAAACACAACATCAATTTGTTTGCGTTGGATGCTTTCTTGGATATGCCTATTGGCAGAAAAGAGAAAAATGCTGCCCTTACCATGTATAGCGGTTATTTCAATTACAATTTTGGTCCTAATTATATTCGTAACCTTGGCATCATGAATATTGGAACAGCAGATCCTAAATTTACTGACAAAAAAGCGTTAGCAGGTCCAGGTAATGCTCGCCCTATGATAGGAACTGGTTCAATATTTTATACCCAAGCAGGTATTTTATTGCCAAAAACCAGCGACAAACCAAAAATGCGCGTTCAACCATTTGCCGCTTATACTTCCAAGAAATTTGAAGCTCTGAGTAAAACAGGTAACTATTTCGACCTTGGCAGTAACTTCTTCATAGACGGTCACCATGCAAAAATTACTTTACAATACTCCACTCGCCCCATCTATACGGCCAAAGATGTAATTGATGGCAATAAAGGAGAGTTTATCATCCAATTCCAGACTTATCTTTAAGAATTCTTTCAGTATAAGCCGTGACTAAAACCCTTAATCATTTTTATAATACCTTAACATTTACTAACACATGTCTGATTTAGCAACGATGACCCCGAAAACGCAGAAAAAGCAAAGTTTGGCTGCTATCATCGCCGCCTCCTCGGTTGGAACCATGATCGAGTGGTATGACTTCTATATCTTTGGAAGTTTGGCTACCATTATTGCCACTAAATTTTTCCCCGCAGGCAATCCCACTGCGGCCTTCCTTTCCACTTTGCCTACATTTGCCGCTGGTTTTGTGGTAAGACCATTCGGTGCCATTTTCTTTGGCCGACTAGGCGATTTAATTGGCCGCAAATATACTTTTATGGTCACCCTATTATTGATGGGAGGAGCTACTTTTTTGATTGGTCTTATTCCGAGTTATGAAACCATCGGTTTTCTGGCACCTACTTTGGTTCTTTTACTTCGCTTACTTCAAGGGTTAGCCTTGGGTGGTGAGTATGGAGGTGCTGCTACGTACGTTGCAGAACACTCTCCAGCCGACAAACGCGGATTCTGGACCTCTTGGATTCAAATCACGGCTACAGCGGGTTTGTTTGTATCGCTTATTGTGATTCAACTGACCCAAAACAGCATGTCGAAAGAGTCATTTGCGGAATGGGGTTGGCGTGTTCCGTTTTTGGTCTCTATCTTGATGGTGTACGTTTCGGTATTGATTCGAAAAAATATGCACGAGTCGCCATTGTTTGCCAAAGCGAAAGCAGAAGGAAAAACATCAACCAATCCGCTCAAAGAATCTTTTGGCAACCGTTATAACTTTAAATTTGTCCTTTTAGCTTTGTTAGGTGCCACTATGGGACAAGGAGTAGTATGGTACACGGGTCAATTTTATGCCCTGAGTTTCTTACAAAAAGTAATGGCTATTGACCTCCAACAATCCAACGAATTGATGACCTACGCCTTGATGCTGGGTACTCCTTTCTTTGTTTTGTTTGGTTGGTTATCTGACAAAATTGGTCGAAAAGGTATCATGTTGGCAGGTATGCTAATTGCTATTGTCTCGTATCGAATCATTTACGAAAAAATGTACCAAACCACCAATGTCATAAATAAAACCGAGATAGTAGAAAAAACCACAGTTGATATCACTCGTGCTTTAGATAAAAAAGAGGGTATAGAAACCAAAGATTCACTTATCACGATTACAACTAAAAAGGAATTTACGGACGGAACAAAATACGAAGAGAAGAACATCAGTAAGGTCTTAGCCGATGCTTCAGCAGAACCCGTAAAACCTGAAATCAAGAAAACTGTAATCATTAACGACAGCGATAAATGGACGTTGATTTGGTTGGTATTTATTCAAGTGATTTTCGTTACGATGGTATATGGCCCAATTGCTGCCTTCTTGGTGGAAATGTTTCCTACTCGAATCCGCTATACGTCTATGTCATTGCCTTATCACATTGGAAATGGCGTATTTGGTGGATTGCTACCTACGATTGCCACGGCTTTGGTAGCCTCGGCGGGTAAAGCCAACGATGCGGCCAAAGAAGCAGGTACAGCACTTCCTAACGCAGCTCCCTATCTAGAAGGGCTTTGGTATCCCATTGTAATTGCAAGTATCTGTTTCGTGATTGGTTTACTGTACATCAACGTCAAAGACCGCAATACAGACGACTAATCTACAATTGGAAAGGCAATCGTCTGTCGGTTTTGAATCGACAGACAATTATCTCAAAATAAATCCATTTTTAAGATACAAAATTAGAACACAAAATGAACGCAATAAAAAGATTCGCAGGCATTCTTTGGTTATTAGCGGGGGCTGTAGCAGGGTATTATCTACTGGTAGAGCAAGCCCTCCCGAAATTTGGTACAGGCAAACCCGAAGATTTGATTCCAGCAGGCATTTACACCTTTATCCTTTGTCCGTTGATTGTAGGCAGCTTGGCTACCTTTGGCATTTACGCACTCAAAGGAGAGTACGACAGTGAAAGTTAGGTTTAGGGTTTAGTGGCAAGAATGGTTGTCGAAAAGTAATATCTGGCAACCATTTTATTCCATTTTTTAGGCTATTTCTTCATTTACATTCATGAATTCGACCCAAAAGGCAACATTGATTGTGTTATGTGGAGTAGCAATACTCCTTTTCAATACACCTGTACTTTCTATTTTCAATATCTCAACTTTTGTGGGAGGTATTCCTGTATTTTACTTGTATTTATTTGGGGCATGGCTCTTTATCATTCTGGCTACAGCTTGGGTGGTTCGCCGCACCAATAATGAAGCAGAAAATGAGTAGCGGTTGGATTATATGTCTGTCGTTAGTCTATTTGCTGTTGCTGTTTGTAATAGCAAATTGGGCAGAGCATCGCTCTTTAATCAAACGAAGTCTTGTCAATAATCCCTACGTATATGCTTTGTCATTAGCTGTCTATTGTACTGCCTGGACATTTTATGGAAGCGTGGGGCGAGCTGCCGAAACTGGCGTAGATTTCCTGTCTGTTTACATTGGACCGACGCTAGTAGTACCGCTTTGGTGGATTGTTTTTCGGAAAATCATTCGCATTTGTAAAGTTCAACGCATTACTAATATTGCCGATTTCATTTCGGCTCGCTACGGGAAAAACCGTTCTTTGGGCGTAATCGTTACAGTACTTTGTCTGTTGGGTATTATTCCTTATATCTCTATTCAGTTAAAGGCTATTACGAGCAGTTTTCTGATTTTATCGGGTGAAACTACTGCTGTCAAATCATCTTTTTGGGAAGATCAATCGTTTTACATTGCCTTGGCCTTGATTGTGTTTGCCATTTTGTTTGGGACTCGAAAACTCGAAGCCAACGAGCGGCATGAAGGCTTGGTAGCCGCCATTGCTTTTGAATCATTGGTTAAGCTTTTTGCCTTTTCTGCAATCGGTGTTTTTGTTACCTACGGTATTTTCAATGGTTTTGGCGACATTGTATCCCGTGCTTCTACAGTGCCTGACCTCCGAAAAATATTCGTTTTACCAGAAGCCCAAACGGGTAGTTGGTTTTGGCATTGCTTTTTAGCCGCCATCGCTATTTTGTTCTTGCCGCGCCAATTTCAAGTCACGGTTGTTGAAAACGTGAATGAAAATCATTTGCGTAAAGCGCAGTGGCTATTCCCACTTTATTTGTTGATTATTAATATTTTCGTAATGCCTATTGCATTGGGAGGGAAACTGTTATTTGCCAATAGTAACGTCAAAGCCGACAATTTTCTACTTGAAATTCCTCTGTATTTCAAACAGGAAGGCTTGGCTTTTTTGACTTATTTGGGCGGTTTTTCAGCAGCAACGAGCATGATTATTGTCGAATGTACGGCATTGACGGTTATGTTTAGTAATAACCTCTTGATGCCACTTTTAGTAAGTCGCCCAGGTTGGCAGGAGCGCCTCGGGCAATCTACTGGTAATTTTGTCATTACAGCAAGACGGTTGTTCATCGCGGTTATTATTTTGTTGGCGTATGTTTACTACCGAAACGTTAGTGACAGATATTCATTGGTTTCCGTGGGGATGGTCTCCTTTGCAGCGGTTGCACAATTAGCCCCCGCTGCCATTGGAGGCATATTTTGGAAACGCGCTTCATTAGTGGGAGCGATAGGAGGTATTTTGATGGGTGGATTGATGTGGCTTTACACCTTAATTATTCCTTCCATGGTTTCCAATGGTTTTATTTCCACCGATTTCTTGAGTTATGGCCCTGCCTATATTCATTGGCTGCGCCCCGAAGCACTCTTTGGTTTAGAAGGAATGGATAATCTCTCTCACGGTGTTTTTTGGTCACTTTTATTTAATGTCTCTTTTTATATATGGGGTTCTTTAAATTTCAAGCAGAGTGCTTCAGAACATAACCAAGCGGCTTTGTTTGTAGATATTTTCAAATATGATACTTCCTATGAAAGCTCTGTAGCCTGGCGTGGGAAGGCACTAGTAAGCGATTTAACATCGTTATTGGGTAAGTTTTTTGGTCAGGTTCGTTCCGAGCGTGCCCTCAATCTGTATGCACGCCGAAATAAACTAAATCTAAAAACGCGTTATGCGTCACCTCAATTAGTCAATTATACCGAAAAAATGCTCAGCGGAGCTATTGGAGCTGCATCGGCCCGTATCGTGGTTTCGTCGGTAGCTGAAGAAGAGCAAATTACGGTCAATGAAGTGATTGATATTTTGAAAACCTCCCAAGAACTACGCCTTGTCAATCAGGAACTGACACGAAAGTCGTTGGAATTGGAGCAAACAACAACAAAACTTCAGCAAGCCAATGAGTTACTAAAAATAGCCGACCAGCAAAAAGACGATTTTTTATCGACCGTTACTCACGAAATCCGCACACCGCTTACCTCTATTCGGATGTTATCGGAGATTTTGCAAACCAACCCCGATTTAGAAGAAAATCAACGAAGCCATTTCCTTAATACGGTTATTAAAGAAACAGACCGCCTAACTCGGCTTGTCAATGAAGTGCTTGATTTAGAGCGATTTGAGTCCGGTCGTTATTTGTTAAATTTTGAAACTGTTCAGCTTGAAGATGTTATTAAAGAATCGCTCAATGCTATAGAACAATTGGCCAAAGACAAATCTGTAAAAATTCAGTACAGTGTTGAGAGTACTTTACCAGCTATTGAAGGCGACCGCGACAGGTTAATGCAGGTTTTTATTAATCTCATTTCCAATTCTATTAAGTTTTGTTACCCAGAAATCGGAATAATCAAAATACAAGTTAGTCAAAATTATCCTACTGTTCGGATTCAAATCATAGACAATGGCATTGGAATTGACCCACAATTTCACGAACTTATCTTTGATAAATTTTACCAAACTACCGACCAATCTATCCGCAAACCAAAAGGAAGTGGATTAGGATTAGCCATCACAAAAAAAATCATTGAATTGCACCAAGGAACGATTAAAATAGAAAGCAAACCCGAACAGGGAGCGACTTTTACATTTGAAATCCCTATCGGTCAGACGAAAACCATTTAACCTATCTTGGTATTATTGATTTTTTTAACAATTTTACACCATTATAATTTGAACGCATTAAATTTCACGCCGATGTTAAGTAATGTCAAAGTCTTGATAGTGGACGATGAACCCAGCATACTCATGTCATTGGAGTTTTTGATGAAGAAAGAAGGATATCGCGTTTTTATCGCTCGCGATGGTGAAGAAGCCTTCGATATCATTAAAAGCGAAATACCCGATGTGGTGTTACTGGACATTATGATGCCTAAAGTGGATGGCTATCAAGTCTGCCAATTTATTAAAAGTAGCTCTGAATACACTCATGTGAAGGTCATTTTTATGAGTGCCAAAAGCAAAGAAGCTGATATGAAAAAAGGACTTGAGTTAGGCGCTGATATGTATATATTTAAGCCTTTTTCTACTCGCGATTTGTTAAATAAAGTAAATACAATGGCATTGAGTACTATCTAACAGGTCTTATTCCTAGAAAATATTTCCATTAAACATGAATAGTTTGAACACTTCGCCCATCAGCTACGCTGACTGGTATGGTCAGAGTATTGCCCAACCTGAAGAGTTTTGGGCGAAACAGACAAAACAAATTGCTTGGTATCAATCACCAACTCAAATTCTTTCCACCAACGAGCAGGGGTTCTACCGTTGGTTTGAAGGGGGAATACTCAACACCTGCTATTTAGCCGTTGACTTCCACGTCGAAAATGGCCGCGCCAATCAAACTGCTCTCATTTATGATTCACCCGTCACCAATACTATTCGCCATTATAGCTACGCAGAAGTACAAGATGAGGTGGCTAAAATTGCGGGGGCTTTGCGTACCTTGGGCGTTAACAAAGGAGATTGTGTGGTGATTTATATGCCGATGGTTCCCGAAGCTGCCTTTGCCATGCTCGCCTGTGCGCGGTTGGGAGCGGTTCATTCTGTGGTTTTCGGAGGCTTTGCCCCGCACGAATTGGCCATTCGTATTGATGATACCCGTCCTAAAGTCATTATTTCGGCTTCCTGCGGAATTGAATTTGACAGAATAATACCTTATAAACCCTTGCTTGATGAGGCTATTCGACAAGCTGAATTTAAGCCTCCGCATTGCCTCATTCTTCAACGCCCCATGTGCCAAGCCGAAATGCAAAATGGACGAGATGTGGACTTTGCAGCGGCGGTGGCTAATGCCTCTCCAGCCGCCTGTGTACCTGTAGCCGCTACTGACCCACTTTATGTACTTTACACCTCTGGAACCACGGGAAAACCAAAGGGAATTGTCCGCGACAATGGAGGCCATGCCGTAGCACTAAAGTTTTCGATGAAATACATTTATGATATTGACCCAGGAGATACTTATTGGGCTGCTTCTGATTTGGGTTGGGCTGTTGGGCATTCGTATATCGTTTATGGCCCTTTGATTCATGGTTGTACAACTATTTTGTTTGAAGGGAAACCCGTCCGTACCCCCGATGCTGGTACGTTTTGGCGAGTCATTTCTCAGCATCAGGTCAAGGTGTTTTTTACTGCTCCCACGGCTTTTAGAGCCATCAAAAAAGAAGACCCGACCGCCGAATATCGCCAAAAATATAATTTAAACTGTCTCAAACAAATATTTGTCGCAGGCGAACGCTGCGACCCTCCCACACTACAATGGTTACAAGAAATCACGGGTGTAGCTATCATTGACCACTGGTGGCAAACCGAATCGGGCTGGCCGATGATTGCCAACATGACGGGGATTGAAACGTTTCCCATCAAAGCAGGCTCGGCCACTAAACCCGTATGTGGCTTCGATATCCAAATTTTAGACGATAACGGACAAGAACTTCCAGCCAATCATGAAGGTTTCGTCTGCCTTAAACTACCCCTTGCCCCTGGGTGTTTGCCTACACTTTGGAACGACGATGAGCGTTTCCGCCAATCGTATTTGTCTAAATTTCCTGGCTATTACCTTTCTGGTGATGGGGGCTATATAGACGACGATGGTTATGTATTCATTATGGGGCGTGTGGACGATGTGATTAACGTAGCTGGGCATCGCTTGTCCACGGGCGAAATGGAGGAATTTGTAGGAAGTCATCCCGCTGTGGCTGAATGTGCCGTGGTGGGTATTGCCGACGAGCTCCGCGGACAACGCCCCATAGGTTTTGTTGTACTAAAAGATGGTGCAAACATAAACGAACCTACCATTGAAACTGAGTTGATTGCCGTAGTTCGTGAACAACTTGGCGCCTTGGCTTATTTCCGTAATGCCCTTGTTGTAAAGCGGCTCCCCAAAACCCGTTCAGGCAAAATTCTTCGTAAAACTATCCGCCAAATTGCTGATGGTGAGCCGTATAGTATCCCCTCCACCATTGACGACCCCATAATTTTGACAGAAATCGAAGAAGTGTTAACAAAACGGGGAATTGGGAAAGCATTTGAAAATTTGGAGCCTTAGAATGTCTTTTAAAACAATAACTTCTAATTTCCTCCCAATTCTAATTTCAAAAATTTCCCTGTAAAACTCTCTTTTACCTTCACTACTTTTTCGGGTGTGCCTTCGGCGATGATACGCCCACCAGCTTTGCCGCCTTCGGGACCGAGGTCTATGACATGGTCGGATACTTTGATAACGTCCATGTTGTGTTCAATAATAAGAACCGTATTTCCTTTATCAGCCAGTTTGTTTAATACTGCCAATAAATGCTGAATATCCTGAAAATGTAGCCCCGTGGTAGGTTCATCCAAAATGTAAAGAGTTTGCCCTGTATCTTTTTTGGAAAGTTCTTCGGCCAATTTGACTCGTTGCGCTTCGCCGCCCGATAGCGTAGTCGCATGTTGACCAAGGGTGATATATCCCAATCCTACATCGTTGAGCGTGGTTACTTTTCGGAGTATTTTCGGAATACTTTCAAAAAACTCCAATGCTTGCTCAACAGTCATATCCAATACATCGGCAATGGATTTTCCTTTGAAACGTACTTCCAGTGTTTCTCGGTTAAAACGTTTGCCCTTGCAAGTATCACAGTCCACATAGACATCGGGCAGGAATTCCATTTCAATTTTTTTCATTCCTGCTCCCTCACAATCTTCGCAGCGACCGCCTTTTACATTAAACGAAAAACGTCCAGGCTTATACCCTCTAATCTTCGCTTCGGGCAATTCAGCGTACAGCGAACGGATTTCGGAAAACAAATTGGTATAAGTAGCTGGATTTGAACGCGGCGTGCGACCGATAGGGGATTGATCCACTTCAATCACCTTGTCAATTTGTTCCAGCCCTTCTACACTTTTATATGGCAGAGGCTCACGTTTGGAATTATAAAAATGGCGATTCAGAATCGGAAAAAGGGTTTCGTGAATCAAAGATGACTTACCACTGCCACTTACACCCGTCACACAAATCATTTTGCCCAAGGGCAAGTTGAGCGTTACATTTTTAAGATTATGACCCGTGGCTCCTTTCAGAACAATGTTTTTTCCATTGCCTTCACGGCGTTTTTTAGGGACTTCAATAGCTATTCTTCCACTAAGATAGTCGGCGGTGAGAGAGCCGTTTTTCAAAAATTCGTCAGGAGTACCGTGACCAACTATCTGCCCGCCGTGGCGACCTGCCCCAGGGCCAATGTCAAGAATATAATCAGATTCGAGCATCATGTCTTTGTCATGTTCTACGACTAAAACCGTGTTTCCCAAATCCCGCAGTTTTTTCAAAGAATCAATAAGTCGAACATTGTCGCGCTGATGGAGACCAATACTCGGCTCGTCCATAATGTACAATACGCCTGTAAGCTGTGTGCCGATTTGCGTGGCTAAACGAATACGTTGCGCTTCACCGCCCGAAAGCGTTTTCAGTGGACGATTTAACGTAAGATAATCCAAGCCTACATCCAATAAAAAACCGACGCGTTTGCGAATTTCTTTCAATACTTCTCGCCCAATTAATTGCTGTCGCTCGGTGATGCGTTCTTCCAAACCGTCTAACCAATTCCACAAATCCCGAATATCTGTTTCGGCCAATTGTGCAATATTCTTATCGTCAATTTTAAACCAAAGTGCCTCTTTTTTGAGGCGCGTTCCTGCACAATCGGGGCATGTTGTGATGGTCATGAAATCTTTGAGCCAATCCTGAATTTTTTCCGATCCGTTTTCCTGTTGACGGCGCAAAAAAGTGATAATGCCTTCGTATTTAGAATTCCACTCGGTGCCTTCATATTTTTTTGACGGCACAGGCACGGGTTCATCCGTACCATTCAACATAAGGTCAATGGCCTCGGGTGGAAACTTATCAATCGGAGTACTGAGGGTTACTTTAAATGGTTTGAGTAATACTTCCAACTGTTTGAAAATCCATAAATCACGGTATTCGCCAATAGGTGCAATGGCTCCACGGCTCAAACTGAGGCTTTTATCAGGGATGACACTTTCTTCGGTAATTTCTTCTACTACGCCCAAACCCTGACAGGTAGGACACCACCCATAAGGAGAGTTGAATGAAAAACTATTAGGTGCAGGGTCGTCGTAGCTGATCCCAGCTACAGGATCCATGAGGTTTTGAGAAAAATAATGCACTTCGTTTTTGGCATCCAACAACATCATTACCCCTTTTCCCTGTTTCAAAGTAGTTGCTACCGATTGGCTCAGTCGAAAACGTGATTGTGAGTCTTCGGCGTCTTTTTTTGGAATGAGTCGGTCTATCACAATCTCAATGTCATGGATTTTGTAGCGGTCGAGCTGCATTTTTGGCGTGATGTCTTGCACCTCGTTATCCACACGTACTTTGGTATAGCCAAGTTTGGCGATTTGAACAAACAATTCCCGATAATGCCCTTTGCGGCCTTTTACAACGGGGGCGAGAAGCGTTGTTTTTTGGTTTTCAAACTGATTGAGAATCTGATCTATGATTTGATCTTGCGACTGTTTCACCATCGGGCGACCCGTAACATAGCTGAAGGCGTCGCCCGAGCGAGCATACAACAAACGCAGAAAATCATAAATCTCAGTGACAGTTCCGACGGTAGAGCGGGGATTGCGCGACGTGGTTTTTTGCTCAATACTAATGACAGGACTCAAACCTTCGATTTTATCCACATCGGGGCGTTCCATATTACCCAAAAAACCCCGTGCATATGCCGAAAAGCTTTCCATGTAGCGACGTTGGCCCTCGGCATAGATGGTATCAAAGGCCAACGATGACTTACCGCTACCGCTGATACCTGTCACCACTACGAGTTTGTTGCGGGGAATAGTGACGTCAATATTTTTAAGATTATGTTCGCGGGCACCCATGACCTCTATTTGGTCGTGGCCCGTCAATTCGATGTCTGTTAGGGTAGGTTTGTGATTGTCCATGAATTGGTAACGCAAAACGAAAGCGCAAAGTTACCAACTATTCGGCGCGAATGTGAGGAGTAGCTTTATTTTCGGGAGGTAATGGTGATTTTTTAGAGGGGATAGTATCAAAATGAATTCCTTCTATTGAGACGCGAATCAATTTACCAGATTAGAGTAATGCCAAGTGCGTAGCGAACTGTATTGTCACTACTTCTTAGGAGCTTTATAAGTAATCCGATATAGTGTCCCATTCAAGTCATCAGTCACATAGAGTGAACCATCGGAGCCTTGGGCAAGTCCTGTAGGGCGGTGTTGAATGGGACCCGTGGGTTTCGCTAAATCAGTTCCAGCGAAATTGTCCGCAAAGATTTCCCACGGCCCAGAAGGCTTACCGTTTTTGAACGGTACAAAAGCCACCATGTAGCCCTTTTTTAAAACAGGCGACTGCCCATGGAAGGCAATAAACGCACCATTGCGGTATTTAGCAGGGAACATTTTACCTGTATAAAATAATAGCGCATTAGGCCCCATGTGTGCAGGAAAATCAGCGATGGGATTGATGGCTTTTTCAGCCCCCGTTTTTTTGCCATCGCCTCCATATTCGGGGCAGAGGATTTTCTTCTTTTGGAACGGGTCATAATACACATACGGCCAACCAGCATCGTCGCCTTCGTGTACTTCATATAAGGTTTCGGCAGGCAGTTTTTCGCTGTCTTGAGGTGTGTAATACTGTGGAAATACATCGTGGAATTTGCCGCGCCCGTGCATCAGTACAAAAAGTGAGTTAGTACCCGAATTCCAATCCAATCCTACGACATTTTTCAAACCCGTAGCATAACGAATGCCATCACCATATTGCTGATTCAATTGATTGGTTTTAAAACGCCAAATACCACCAACCGAATCCAACAATGGGCACGGCATTTTGCCTTTGTTTGTGCCTGCTTCTTTGCAGGTTTCGTCGTAAGAACCTACGTTAACATAAACATAACCGTTGTTGTCTACAGCAATATTTTTGGCCTCATCGCGGCCTCTGGTCACCAATCCTTTTACAATCTGTTCTGGATTGTTGATGTCTATAATCTCTTCATTTTCATTGAGTTTGTATCGATACACACCTGTATAAGAAGAAGCATATAAATATCCCTGACGAATAAAAATACCCGAGCCTTTGTAATCGCCAAAACCGATTTTTTCGTCAATCACACCATCGCCGTTGGTATCGCGTAGGCGGTAAATGGCTTTTCCGTCTTTGAGTTTGTTGATTTTGACGTAGATATCGCCGCCTTTCGATACCGCAATGTGGCGTGGTGTTTCCAAATCTTCGGCCAAAATAGTAGCTGAAAAGCCCGCAGGCATTTTAGTATCAGTAGCGGGAATGACGCCAAATGAGGTGTTTTCAATTTTTGAGGGCGCAGATTCGTCACTTTTGTAAGCGACCAGACTACTCGCTGTGACCAGTGCAGTAGCCACAGAAAGTGTTCGTAGAAATGGATACATAAAGTAAAAGGAGGTTGAAGTTAGATTACTTTGGTATAAAGCAATTTGAAAACAGATTATAACGTTGGTAGAGTTTTGAAATACCAGCTTACTCCAATTCTATCAACCTCGAAACTTACCTCATCATTTGCCAAATTGGTAACCTAAGCGTATGGCAAAAAGAGGATGTAGGTTGGCGAAAGAAGAATTTCTGTTTTCGGAACGAACTGATTCACTAAAGAATCCGATAGAAGGCTTCGTAATAGTTTCTCTTAACTCCACTTTTGAAAAATACAGCTCAATGGCAGTTGCAGTTTCTATCGAGAGCGATAAATCTTGCCAAAACACTTTCCGAAAGCCTACAAAAAGATTGCTCCCCAAACCTTGGCTATTAAGCATCGTACGCTTCACGATTTGTTCGGTTTGTACGTTGTTTTCATCAAAATAATAGGATCGTCCCTCCCAAAAAGGATCTGTATTTTTTTTGAATTGAAAGTCCCCCAACAGCTCAAATCCATATATAAAGTCAATAGATTTCAACCTTCGATAAAACTCGTATCCAAGATTTATCCGTGCATTATTATTCCTTTGTTCCATAAATGGATTGGTATTATCACTGCTCAGGCTCCCTCCAAGTTTTAGCCTATAATTCCCCCTGTGATTTGCGTGGGGAATCCTCAAAAGGACATTGGGAATTTCTTTCTCTTTGTTGATTAGCGGTAATAGGTCAATGGAAATTTCCTTTTGTTGAGCAAAAGCAAAACCTGGTACCGATAACAAACCAATGACTAAGAGTGTGGTAAACTTCATAACGTTAAAAGGATTAAAATGTGATTACTTCACCTCGGTGAAATTGAGCTTGGGCAATTTCATGGCATTCTCAATCAGCTGAATCTCAATATTTAAGATGCCCACTTCTGACGCGAGGTCGATTTTTTCGATGTCGTCGGTAGGTTTGTGGTAGTCGTCGTGGCCGCCCGTGTGGAAAAACAATACAGGGATTTTCTTGGCATAAAACGAGGCGTGGTCAGCACCGCCACTGCCCGAATTGTCCGTAAAAAATTTAACTTTACCCCCATTTACCTCCTTAAAAATGGCGGGCCAAGCATCGCTGGTACCGTAGCCCCCAATACCCACGCCACGGTCGGGCGCGTAGCGGCCAATCATGTCCATGTTGGCCATAAAATTTATTTTTTCCAACGGAAGAGTCGGGTTATTCACAAAGTAACGCGACCCTACCAAACCCAGTTCTTCGGCTCCGAAAGCGATAAAGAGGAAGTTATAGGACTCTTTGACGTCGTTTTTGGCAAAATATCGCGCCAATTCTATCAATCCTGCCACACCCGACGCGTTGTCGTCGGCGCCGTTGTGAATTTGCCCTACCGCATTGGCGTCACGCAAACTTCCTTGACGGCCTTCACCCAAGTGGTCGTAATGCGCGCCGATGACGATGGTGTATGGCGCGCCATTGTCCAGAAAACCAATTACGTTAGAGGCGGGACGAATACTGTCGGGAACAACTACACGGCGTACTTTGGCCGTAAAAGGCTGCAAGAAACCATCGGTGCCGAGGGGAGTGAGTCCATTTTTCTTAAATTGTTTGACAATGTACGCCGCCGCTTTTTTATTCTCTTTGCTGCCTGTTCCTCGCCCTTTCATTTTATCAGAGGCTAAAAACTGAATGTGTTTTTCGATGGATTCCTTGGTTGGACGTACAGATTGGCTGTATAAAAACGGAGATACAAGGAAAAAAGCGAGAACAATAAAAGACTTCATACAATACAAAATGGGTGGTTGTTAAAATAAAACAGCCCGCAAAATACGGGCTATTTATGTATAAAACGTTGATAAATGCTTTACTTTTTAATGAGGCCAATGACGAACAATACCAACAATGCCCCAACAACGGAGGTGAGAATCGTACTTAATAAACCTGCGCCCAACGAGACACCGAGCTGCCCAAAGACCCAATTCCCAACAAAAGCACCTACAATTCCGACAACGATATTGCCAAAAAGGCCAAATCCAAATCCACGTTTGATTTGACCAGCCAACCATCCTGAAACGGCTCCTACAATCAAGACATAAATTAAATTGCTCATCATTAGTAAGGGTTTAGGGTTGATAAGAAAGCAAATAAAATTATTTTTGTGGTATTTTACAATGAAATAATATTATTCTTTAAAGAAGTACATTACAAGCATAGTAGCTGTGGTATCGCCTGTATTGCTCGGTTTGTGAGGAAGGTTGGCATCAAAAAAGATAGAATCCCCTGCATTTAACACGTATTTTTGATCACCAACGGCGTATTCTACTTGCCCACTAATGATGTACTTATATTCAAAAGCATTGGTTTTTACCATGAAAGAACGGGTAGCTTTGGGGGCTAATTCCAGTATGACAATGTCGGTAGGCGTATTTTGAATGTTTCTTGTCAGCACACGCTTGTACGAAAAACCGCGAGATTGTTCTTTCTCAAAAGCCTGATATTCATCATTATGCTTTACTACTACTTTACTTTCAGAGGCTTGCTCCACATCGGCAAAAAAATCGTTTAAGTCTACCCCCAACGAGCGAATCAGATTGATGAGAACGATGAGCGATGGAATGGTACGGTTGTTTTCAATTTGAGAAATCAAGCCTTTGCTCACTTGCGCACGATCGGCAAGCTGCTGAATAGTAATGCCCTTCGATTTTCGATAGTCTTTCAACTTGCTGCTGATTTGCAGAATTACTTCATTGGCCATGTAATTAATAGAAACTTTTAGGTTTGAATAATCAAAGCAAATCTAACTACTTTAAAACCCCAAACTCTCCCATAAATACTTATCTACCGACACATTCTGTTGAAATACCTCAATAATTTTTGGGTGGCAAATTTGTTTCTTAATTTTCCAATAAAAACACCATTCCATGAAAAGTCCCGCATGGCAAATCACAGTGCATATTTTGTGCGGATTAGCGTTTTTGGCGTTGCCTTACATTTTTGCTCCTGAAGGGTTCTCTCATATTTTACGAGTTCCTTCCAATCCCCATGAACTAACAAATTTTGTTGCGTATTTGGTGATGTTGGGGGTTTTCTATGTCAACTATTACTATCTAATTCCTCAATTCTATTTTGCTCAAAAATATATTGTTTATGGCCTGACTGTTGGGATATTTTTTGGGATTATTTTTTTATTGTTGGTATCTGTAGATCGTACTGATATTGGGGCGGGATTGTACCGAGATAGCCCACCTATCCACCATCATACGCCTTCACTAACGATAAAGCCACGTCCTCAGTCTATGCCACCTACTCCTTTTGGCGAAATAGGCCTAAATAAGCCTCCTGTTGGATTTGAATTGAGTCATGCTTTGTTTTTATATTTAGTAGGGATATTTGTCTCGCTAACGTTGGGAATCAATCATCGTTTGCGCCAGACCGAGCGCGAAAAGCTGAATACCGAATTGTCTTTTCTAAAAGCCCAAATTAACCCACATTTTCTGTTCAATATCCTCAATACTATTTATTCGTTGGCTATTGAGCAATCGCCCCGAACGCCTGATGCCGTAGTAAAATTGTCGTCGCTGATGCGGTATGTGATGCGCGAGGCAGATACGGAATTTGTACCTTTGGTCAAAGAATTTAACTACATTGAAAACTATGTTGCTTTGCAGCAACTGCGCCTTGACGATACGGCAGAGATAGATTTTACGATAAAAGGTCGCCCGAATGGACAACAAATAGCTCCTTTGATTCTAATTTCTTTTATCGAAAATGCTTTTAAATATGGCGTCAATCCGCAACAGAAATCACTGATTCAGTTATATCTTTCTATCGCAGAAAATCATTTACATTTGCGGACGTTCAACAAAAAAGTTCGGGTATTTCATAATGATGAGGCTTCCAGTGGAATTGGAATAGAAAATACTAAAATGCGACTAAAACTGCTTTATCCAGACAAACATTTGTTGATAATCAATGAAACTGCCCAAGATTTTACTGTAGAGTTGACCCTTCATTTAGAAAGTTAAATCCAACAACTGTTTTGAGGAACTGCTTCTATTTATGTAAAATGGGCTAAAAACCCATACCACAATTATGCTGAAAGCCATTGCGATAGACGACGAACCCCCTGCGCTGAGGGTCATTGCCCATTTTTGTAATCAGGTGGATTTTATTGACCTCCAAAAAACATTTTCCCGTACCGACGAAGCACTCGGCTACTTAGAAAACAATTCGGTTGACTTACTTTTTTTGGACATCAACATGCCCTCCATGTCGGGTATTGAGTTTTATAAAGCGATTCCCCAAGAAGTCATGGTCATTTTTACGACGGCTTATGCCGAGTACGCTGTTGAAGGCTTTAACTTGAGTGCCATTGATTATTTATTGAAGCCTTTTACGCTCGAACGTTTTCTACAGGCTGTCCATAAAGTGAAAGAATATCAACAATTTCTTCAAAAAAAGGAAGCCGAAACCCTTCAATACTTATTTATCAAGGCCGATTACAGTGTTTATAAAATAGCGATGCCAGCTATTTTGTTTATCGAAGGTTTAGACGATTATCTTAAAATTCATGTCGAGAATAGTAAATCTATCGTAGCCAGAATGACCATGAAGGCGATTATGGAGAAACTCCCGTCCAATGATTTCATCCGTGTTCACCGCTCTTTTATTATTCCGTTTCACCGCATCGAAAACGTCCGCAATAAGATAATTTCTTTACAAGGTGAAGAAATTCCGATTGGAGTAAGTTACGAAGCCGAGTTCTTCAAACGGTTTTCTTTGTAAAAGTGCTGTTTTTAGCAACGCTTCCGCTGATGTATGCGTAATAAGTACTGACAACCTATACATCATCCCAAAATCCTGTCTTGAATTTGCCATAGCTCTCCCTGTTTTTTTGACTCACCTTAAACTAAAACAGCACTATGAGCAGCATGTCAAAACTCATCATTGGCGCATTAATCGCGTTTTGTATCGCCTTATTTAGTTGTAAACAAAACGACCTCGACCCACAAGATGTGGATACGGTGCCCGTTACAAGTACCACTGCCGACATTCGCGATTCGCTTTGGTTGTATATGCAAGATGTCTATTTGTGGTACGACAAACTACCTACTACGTTTAATCCTCGCAGTTATAGTGACCCCGAAAGCGAAATGGACGCATTACGCGCCTATCAGCCACTCGACCAATGGTCGTTTGTGGAAAAAGCAAGCACGTTCAATAGCTATTTTTCGGATGGAGAAACGCAAGATTTTGGCTTTTGGATAAAATACGATGCCAACAACGACCTGCGCGTGCGTTATGTGTATGCTCAGTCCCCAGCAGGGAAAGCAGGAATAGAACGAGGCTGGAAACTTACAACAATCAATGGTCAATCTGTGAAATCGCTTTCGGACAATGCCATTGTGAGCGCTTTTTACAATGCTACAGCTACCACCTTCGGTTTTCAAAAGGCTGACGGAAGCACTACAACAACCCCTCTGACTACTGCCACTTATACTTTAAACACGGTTTTGTTTAATAAAACCTACGACGTAGCTGGGCGAAAAGTGGGTTATTTGGTATTCAATAGTTTTACGGGTACACCTTCTCAAAATGAATTGAAAGCCGTTCTGAATAATTTTGAAAGTACGGGAGTAAATGAACTTATCGTGGACTTACGTTACAATGGCGGCGGCGATGTGGAGACCCAAACCATGCTTGCCAATGCTCTTGCCCCCACAAGTGTAACGCGTTCATCGGTGATGTTTAGCTATATTCATAATACTAAACTATCGCAGTGGAATGAGACGATTCGTTTCGCAAAAACTGGTTCACTCAATTTGTCTCGTATTTTCTTTATCACATCGGCGGCATCAGCCTCGGCTTCTGAGTTGTTGATTAATAACCTGAAACCCTATCTTGATGTAAAAACTATCGGGAGTACTACCCACGGTAAACCTGTAGGGATGTATGGTTTTGAGGTGATGGATTATGTGATTGCTCCGATTGCGTTTAAGACGGTCAATGCCAACAATGAAGGTGATTATTTCTCTGGAATTGCAGTAAATGCAGCGGTAGCCGATGGGCTCGATAAAAGCTGGGGCGACCCATTGGAAAATTGCTTAGCAGCGGCGTTGGGATATATTCAAACAGGAAGTTTTACTGTAACTACCAATGGGCGACTTTCGGCAGAGCAAGAGCTTACAAATACCCCTTTCGATAAACGCAACGTCCGTGACATCGTTGTCAAAAAATCCAGCATCCGGTAGCATTTACCGCAACAAAATGG
>JBDHXS010000002.1:0-36514 GCA_039810845.1 Runella sp.
CTTACTGGATAAATTTATTATCGGTCTGGGAATTTGCCCCCAAACCACTAAAAATTCAGACAATTATCGAAATCTAATCAATTACACTAAAATCGCTGCCTAATTCGTAGCGAACCATTGAAACTAAAGAAATTATGATAAAGCTCGTTAGCTGTGCCTTAGTACTATTTCTATTTATCCCAATGCTTATTTTGGGTCAAAATAAACACTCCTTAAGTGGTACTGTCAAAGACAAACAAAATGGAGAGTTATTGATAGGGGTATCCTTTAGGGTGGAGGGAAATCCGAGGCTGGGTACAATTTCCAATGAATATGGCTTTTATTCACTATCCTTACCCGAGGGTAATCAAATCGTATATGTATCATACGTAGGTTACGAAGTTCAAAAAATAAAACTGAATATTACTAATAATCTGAAGTTGGATATCTTTCTTGAGTCTTCCGCCGATAATGGTGCTACTTTGAGCGAAGTAGTAGTTACTTCAAGAAAAAAAGACGAGAACTTATCTACTTCACAAATGGGAACCGAGGTTTTGAATATAAAAACTATCGAGAAATTACCAGTCTTATTTGGTGAAAAAGACATACTCAAAACCATTCAACTTCTGCCAGGCATAAAAAGCACTGGCGAGGGCAATAGTGGCTTTAGTGTGCGTGGTGGAGCCGTTGATCAAAATCTTATACTGCTTGATGAAGCTCCCGTATATAATGCCTCCCATTTACTTGGCTTCTTTAGTACTTTCAACAGCGATGCCCTCAAAGATGCCAGTATTATCAAGGGCAATGCACCTGCACAATACGGTGGGCGGCTTTCGTCAGTGCTTGATGTAAAAATGAAAGACGGGAACAATCAAAATTTTGCAGTTAATGGAGGTATTGGCTTGATAAGCAGCCGATTGAGTGTAGAAGGACCTATTCAAAAAGATAAATCTTCATTTATCATTTCGGGTCGTAGAACTTATGCAGATTTGTTTCTGGGCTTGACGGAGCAATTTCAAGGAAGTGAATTGTTTTTCTATGACCTAAACATGAAGGCAAATTATCAAATCAATAAAAATAACAGAATCTACTTATCGGGGTATTTTGGTAGGGATATTTTAGGTCTTAACAATAGCTTCGGTACCAATTGGGGCAATGCCTCTGGTACTTTGCGATGGAACAGTATCATTAGTAACAAACTGTTTTCTAATACATCATTGATTTACAGCAATTATAATTATGATATAAGTTTTCAGAATGAGGTTGTCAATGTGGGGCTTAAATCAAAAATACAAGACTGGAATCTCAAAAAAGACTTCTCATGGTATGCCTCTGATAACCACTTTATTAGATTCGGTGTAAATACTATACATCACACTATTGCCCCTGCTAATATTACTGGTTCCTTATCGAGCAGTTTTCCAAGGAAATCAAGAACTTCACTCGAAAAAGCAATTTATATCAATGACGACCATAAAGTTACTGAAAAGTTAACTTTGAGTTACGGCTTACGTATTTCAGCATTTACGATTTTAGGCGGTGACACCTACAGGATTTATGAAAAAGGGGAACTCAAAGATAGCGTACAATTAACAAAAGGGGCTTGGGGCAAAACTTATTTTAATCTTGAACCAAGGCTTTCTTCCAATTACAGAATCAACCAAGTGAGTAGTTTCAAAGTCGCCTATTCAAGAAATACGCAGAACTTACACCTTTTGAGCAACAGCAACAGTGGTAACCCAACAGACCAATGGATTGGCAGCAGCTATACCGTAAAGCCCGAAATTTCTGACCAGATAAGCATAGGTTACAGCAGAAATTTTGATGATAACAACTATGAAATCAATGTAGAAGGTTATTACAAAAATATGCAAAATCAAATAGACTACCGCAACGGTGCTGATATATCATTTAATGTAGGCGAAGACATAGAAGCAGACTTGCTTTTTGGCAGAGGAAGAGCTTATGGCTTGGAGTTTATAGCCAAAAAGAAGGAAGGAAAGCTAACTGGCTGGGTCTCTTACACCCTTTCAAAAACCGAGAGAAAGATAGACGGCATTAACAACAACCAATGGTACAATTCAAGGTTGGACAGAACCCACGATTTATCTGTGGTAGCCACATATCTTCTAAGCCCCAAATGGACTTTGTCTGGCTTATTTGTATATAGTACGGGCAATGCCGTTACCTTTCCAACAGGTAAGTATGAATTAAACGGACAGACTATATTTCATTACGACAGTCGCAATGCCGACCGAATGCCAGCCTACAACAGACTTGACCTGAGTGCTACATATGAAGCAAAGAAGCGTAAAAAATTTCAAGGTTCTTGGACTTTTGGTGTATATAATGCTTATGGTCGCCAAAATGCTTATATCATTGATTTTCAAGACAATCCAAAGAATGAAGGTACTACCCGAGCCTTGCAAACTTCGCTCTTTCGATGGATTCCAAATATCACTTATAATTTTAAATTTTGAACAATGAAAAAGCAACTTAGTATTGCAACTGTATTACTTTTTACACTTGCAGCCTGCGAAAAAGAAATAGATTTGAACTTAGAAAATAAAAGTGGACAACTCATTATTGAAGGTAATATTTCTGATCAAGTAGAGCCGCATCTTGTGCGAATTACTCGGTCAGTATCTTTTACACAGGCCAACCAATACCCCGCAGTAAGCAATGCCTTGGTAACTCTTAGCGATAATGCGGGTTTGGTGGATACTTTAAAGTACCTATCAGATGGAAATTACCGAACCAACAAACTAAAAGCTGGCGTATCTGGCAGAACCTATACCTTGCAGGTCTTCGTGGAAGGAAAAACCTACACCGCTCAGTCTGAACTGCCAGAAAGAGTGCCACTTACAGGGCTTAGGTTAGTACCTATGACATTCTTAGGAAATACCAGTTATGATGTTTTACCAGAATATATTGACCCTCCTACATTGGGTAACTTCTATGCATTCATTGTAAAAGCAAGTAGCCAAAAAGGAATGGTCTTTGAAACTGAAACTGACAATTTTGGGAATGGGGTAGCCAACCAAAGAGATGTAGAAATACCCAGTGACGAGGATAATCCCGTTAAGGCTGGCGATATCGTGAATGTAGAAATGAGGAGCATAGACAAAAACATATACACCTATTTTACAGCAGTTGATCAGCTTATTGGTGATGGTCCGAACGGAGGTATCTCACCTGCAAATCCGCCAAGCAATATAAACGGAGGAGCATTGGGCTATTTTTCAGCTCATACCTCACAGGTGCGTAGCATTACCATAAAATAAAGACTTTCTTATGAACATCATACTTGAAAAAATAGTAATCCTCATTTTTATCCAGATATCAATAATGAATAGTTGTATGGCTCAAAATAAAAATAATGCAATGGAAACCGAAATACCTTTAGTTTACAGAATCAAAGAAGCCAAATCAGCCTCAGAAAACTCCCCTATGCTTGTTTTGTTGCATGGATATGGCAGTAATGAAAACGATTTTGATTTGTTTTCGTTAGGGAAAAGCGTACTGGATAATTGGATAGTAGTTTCTGTTCGTGGATCATATAAGTTAGCTGAAAATAGCCATCGTTGGTACGATGTAAAAATGGTGAATGGAAAAATTGTCATCAATATTGAACAAGAAGAAGAAAGTAGAAAAAAATTGATCCAATTAATTTCTGAACTAATTCAAAAGTATCCTATAGATAGTCAAAAAATTGTAGTTGCAGGATTTAGTCAGGGAGCCAATATGGCACAATCATTAGGATTAAGTCAGCCCAATTTAATTGCAGGTTTTGGCGTGTTTAGTGGTCGGTTTGTTGAAGAATTTATACCTTATATCAGCCATTCTAACACATTAAAAGGTAGAAAGGCATTCATTTCACATGGAAGTAACGACACTATGTTGTCCAAAAATTATGCCGATGAAAATAGAAGGAAACTAAACGAGTTGGGTATTCAGATAAGCTATTGTGAAGACACTAATGCACATTCCATTTCAGCAAAACAATGGAACGAATTTGCAACATGGTTGTTACAATTTTAACTAAGTATATGAAAAGAATTTTAGACAATTCAAGATGTTCTGATACGGCAGAAAAACTAATCCCTGTTGTAAATTTTAACAACTGTGGCGGAAAAGAAGACTGTGTAGAAGTTTGTCCGTATGATGTTTTTGAAATGCGACCCATTTCCGATGAAGATAAAGCTACACTTAATCTAAAAGGAAAAATAAAAACCTTCTTCTTTAAGCAAAAAGCCTACGTTATCAATCCCAACCAATGCCACGCTTGCGGACTTTGTGTACAAGCTTGCCCTGAAAAAGCGATTAAATTGACGAGGTTTATTCCAACGGACTGAAAAAAAACTGCCACCAACAAGGTATTGGCAAAAGCACGGCAGAAGGGCAGAATTGAACATTAGGAATACTATTAACTTTTGTGCTAAATTTGAACTGAAGTATTTCAAAACCGCGACTTCGGCAATACCTAATCCATTGTATGCCATTTTAGAAATCCCTCATTACAAGATAATGAAATATTTACTTTTACTTCTCTATCTCACCCTTAATCTGACTAACATATATGCACAAAATAGTCTCATCTTAAAAGATGAAATCAATAAAGCCTTAGCTAAAGAAGGGCTTACAGGTGCAGTTTGGTCAATTCTTGATGCAAATGGTAAAATAACCATCGACGCAGCAGGCATCAACAATAAGGAAACAGGAAAGGGGCTAAAATCAACAGATAAAGTCCATGTCGGCTCCATCACAAAAACATTAATTGCAACGGGGATATTGAGACTTGCTACAGAGAAAAAACTTGACCTTGACGAACCTGTTGAGAAATATTTACCACAGCTTTCTTTTTACAACTCATGGCAAAAAACAAAACCAATAACGATTCGCCATTTATTAGACCATACTTCAGGTTTGACAGACGTTCGGTTTTGGCAAATTTTTAGCGAAAAGGCAAAAGCAAATTCACCACTTGCATATGCTTTTGTAAAAAATCCTGAAGTATTAAAGGTTCATTCAGAGCCAGGAAGTATATTTTCATATTCCAATATGGGATATACATTATTGGCGATGATTATTGAGTCTATAACTAAAGAAAATTATGAAAGTTATTTGGATAAAAAATTATTATTACCCTTAGGAATGCTGAATAGCACTTTTCATTTCGTTTCTCAAGCAGGTATTAAAGCTGATAAAACCTTAGCTTATGGGCATCTTGACAGTCAAATTATCTACGCCGCACTTCCAATGTACTTACGACCAGCAGGACAATTTACTACAACTGCGTATGATATGGCCATTTTTGCTAAATTTTTGTTGAGTGATGGTACAATAGATGGGAAAAAATTTATAAGTCCTACTTATTTAACACAAATGGGACAGTCACAAAATACAATAGCAAAACAAAAAGGTTTGAGGGTTGGCTATGGTTTAGGAGCTATGACGAGAGACCGACACGGTGTTATCGGGCTTGCTCATTCAGGTAATATTGTTGGTTATCATGCCATGCTTTATTGGTTTCCAAAGAGCAAGAAGGCTTTTTTTATTTCTCATAATATGGATAGCGAAACAGCAAATTATGAACGATTTAATGAGACTCTAATTAAATACCTAAAATTAGAACCAACAAACAACAGTATTTCATCTGTCAAATTAAAGAATCTTGACGACTGGAACGGGTACTACATCCCCGTATTTTCAAAGGTAGAACCGTTTGAATATTTTGATATCTTATCAGGCTTTACAAAGTTTACAACAGAGAACGGTATTGCATCCATTGAACCCTTCCAAAAGCAAAGTAAAAAACTTCTTCAAGTTGCCGACAACCTATTTATGGCAGAGGGGAAGGTGGAAAACTCTCATGTGTTTTATAATAACAATTTTCAAGAGCAATATATTTCAGATGGCTTCTCTACTATCAAAAAAGTAAATGGATATATTTTATTAGCATATTGGATTAGTTTTGTTTTGGGTTGCATTGGGCTAATCTATTTACTTGTTAGTGGTATTTTTCATGTAATAAAAACAAGAAGTATGATTTTCGCCAATCCAATTTGTGGTTCATTCTTGGCTATTTTATTCCTTTTAGTCCCAATACCATTTTTCATTTTTCAATCATTTGCTGCCTTAGGAGACCAAACCGTAGCAAGTACACTATTATACATTTCAACTTGCTTTTTACCATTGGGGCTTTTGTTTTCCTTTATAAAGTATTTAAAAAACGACTTATCAAGTTTGAAAAACAAATTCAACTTTGTGGCAGTCCTATTCTCACTTCAATGGATAATTGTATTGTTTACGTGGGGACTAATACCATTTAGACTTTGGAATTAAAGTAATTGTGGAAGAAGAAAAACGGCAACCTGGAGTGGTCCTATTGAGACGGACACTTGAAATGCTTAACTTTACAAAGTTATGGGCAATCAAGCAAAAAGTAGGTACGGTCGAAAATATAACCGCATCGGCGGCCCGGTTCTATTCCTGGAGTAGGTACTGTTACTGCCGCTAAATGTATTGTCATTACGGATGAGTTTAAAAAGTTTGATAATGCCAAGCAACTGGCTTGTCATGCAGGTGTTGTCCCATTTGAAAATAGCTCAGGAACAAGCCTGCAATCAAGACCCAAGGTTAGCCGCGGCGGCGGACCGCAAAAAAGCTCACAAAGGAATCAAAGCCACTTTATCCAATTGTGTTATGTCTGCCATGAGGTACAACACTCATTTTAAGGCGTATTATGAACGTAAACTCAAGGAAGGAAAAATCGGAGCGCCGAAGCGATAAGTTTACTGTCTTCAATGCCATGAAGAACAAGATGGTTAGACTTATTTTTTCTTTAGCCAAGCAGGATAAAAAATATGACGAAAATTATACGTATTCTCTTGTTTGAATCATAGAAATCCCGTGCCGTGACAGAGAAAAACAGGGGAACAGATAGACCAGCGATACAATATCATCTACTGAGAGGCGTATTAGCGGCGAGACTCGGGCTGCTGTTCTCCCCTGTCAAACAACTACTCAAAATTGCATTTTTTCCAACAATTTCAATGGACTTCAAAGACATGTGCGGCGGACCGCTATATTGAGATCTATTATAACCGTATCTGACGACATTCGGCTCTGGGTTATCAAAGTCCCGAAAAATTTGAAGAAATCTTTAAACAAAATCAATCGTTAAACCTGCAAAGTAAACTGTCCGTCTAAAATGGACCATCTCAATCCTTCAAGGCTTCTGGGTTTTGCTTACGAAAGTCGGATATGCTGTGGTAATTGGGTTGTTGGCCACAGAGAAGCCACTGCAACTCTACATCCCGAGCACTGCAGGAGCATTGGGTTTATCTAAGTTTGCTCAGATACCAAACACGAAATTTCAAGGGTTTTTCCTAATTTTAACTCATCATATTTATAAACAGTTTTTTCACTCTCTGACGTCAGTAGCAACCCTATGACGAAAAAAAACAGCTACGACAATGAAATTATCATTTAGAATACATAAAAACCTAGACCTTGTTTTTGACTATTTAACAGATATGCAAAAATTTGTTCTTGTACATCCAATAATTTCCAAAATAGAAAATATCTCTGATAAAAATTACTTAGTTCACGAGACATTAAAGTTTGGCTTTATTCCTTTTTCATTCACATATCCAGTGACAATTGAAAAAAGTTTTTTAGACAAAATTGTTATTATTCGAGCAACAGTGTTTAAAATAACTAAAATTGAAATGAGATTCGTTCTAAAGGAAGACAACGGTTATACGATTATTGACGAAGAAATTCACTTTAATTCGCCACTACCGATTAAATCCATAATGAAAAAGGTTTTTAAGGTACAACACGAAAAACTATTCAAGAATATTGATGCCAATTAATAAACGGATAAGAACCTGAAAATCGATAAACTTATAAAAAAGGCAGCCACTAACAAAGGGTTTGCTTCAGGCAGGCCGTGACGTGCAAATTTGAAGCTTTGTGCTTCTAATAAACTTTAGTAATAAATTAAAACTTCGTGTCGCTTCGGCGGTCCAATCCGAAACCCACCCGAACACAAAGCCAGAAAACGCACGGTAAGCGCAATAACGGTGATTTATATAACCACCTACGAACAGGTGAGAAAAGATACAGCAAAAGGGAGACAACCAAAGATAATAGAGTGATTATCCTAAGGCAAGTAGATATACCACAACATCCCAAGATTGTTGAATATAAAACCAGCGTTGGCGATTTAGAGATAGATGCCATTATAGGCAAAAATCATCAGGAGGCTATTATAACAGTTAATAATAGAGTTTTTGGGTTGTGTAGAATGAAGGAGTTAGGGGGGATTCAATTTTATAGTGACAAATCTTTTAACTTAACAAGTCACTAACTATCAAGGTTAAGAGCTACGCCAAGTTTAAATATAAATAGCCTACAATCTGGCGATATTTAAACTTGGCATACTTATTTAGTAACAGAACTTCAACAAGCAATCTTCCCCACGCGTATGGCATGACGACCGCCTTCAAATTCAGTATTTAGAAAAATATTGACGCATTCAAATGCTGTTTCTTGGGCAATAAAGCGGGCTGGAAGGCAGATAATGTTGGCGTCGTTGTGCTGCCGGGCAAGGGCTGCCAAAGGCGTATCCCAAACCAATGCTGCCCGAATCCCCTGGTGCTTGTTGGCCGTAATGGCCACGCCTTGCCCGCTTCCACAAACCAACACGCCTGCTTCAAACTCGCCACTTTCTACCGCCAAGGCTACAGGGTGAGCAAAATCAGCGTAATCGGCCGAATCGGCACTATATGTTCCAAAATCTTTAATTTCGTATCCTTGTTGTATTAGCCAATCAACGAGCGGCTGTTTGAGCGAAAAACCTGCGTGGTCGCCTCCAATTGCAATTTTTTTAGCCATGAATAGAACTATATTTAGAAATGTTTTCGTTATTGTTGTCCTGTCCTACAAAGGTACGGATGTCTTAGAAAGAAGCGAAAGTAAAACTAAGTATTTGCGTAAATAGCCACGACAGGATATTCATCAACCCAAAAACCAGAGATAATATGTCAGAATTTGAATCACTAAAAGAAGAAGAAAGAATCCGTGAGGCGTTTGAAGACCGAAACTGGAACGAAATAAAAACTGCCGATTCGTGGGTAATTTTTAAAGTATTGGCCGAGTTTGTGGAAGGTTTTGACAAACTGGCAAAAATCGGACCTTGTGTGTCTATTTTTGGCTCTGCCCGCACCAAAACTGACCATCCCTACTATAAAATGACCGAAGAAATCGCGGCTAAATTGGTGCGCCATGGCTACGGGGTTATCACGGGTGGTGGGCCAGGAATCATGGAAGCAGGTAACAAAGGCGCTTACGAACAAGGCGGTAAATCGGTAGGATTGAATATTGTGTTGCCTTTTGAACAACATAGCAATTTGTACATTGATGCCGACAAAAACATCAATTTCGATTTTTTCTTTGTACGAAAAGTCATGTTTGTCAAATACGCCCAAGGGTTTGTGGTAATGCCTGGAGGGTTCGGGACATTAGACGAACTGTTTGAAGCCTTGACGCTTATTCAAACCAAAAAAATTGGCCGTTTTCCTATTGTATTGGTGGGTCGTTCGTATTGGTCGGGGCTGATAGATTGGATTAAATCAACGATGTTGGAGATTGAGCATAACATCAATCCAGAAGACCTCAAACTCTTTAATGTAGTAGATACTGCTGAAGAAGCCGTGCGAGTGATTGATGATTTCTATGCTAAGTATCTCTTGAAACCCAATTTCTAAGCTTGTCTTTTGGGTAAAAAAATAACCACAGAGAAGAAGAAACACAGAGAAAACACAACTTCTGTGAACCTCCGTTTCTCTGTGGTTAAATAAAAGCAACACATAAAACCAGCAACAAATCGTGCCAAACTCAGAACCTCCCGATGGAACGCAACCTACACTTCATCGGGTCATTAACACCTTGCAATTGTGGGCTATTGCCGTTGGAATGGTGATTTCGGGCGTTTATTTTGGGTGGAATTATGGCTGGGCCGTGGCGGGCACATTGGGGTTTCTGGTAGCTACGCTGATTGTGACGGTGCTATACATTACTTTCATTTTTAGCTATACCGAACTCACTGCCGCGATTCCCGAAGCTGGTGGGGCATTTTCGTACGCTTTTAGAGCTTTTGGGCCAAAAATGGGTTTTGTAGCAGGGTTCGGAACGCTGATTGATTTCGTAATGGCTCCTCCCGCTATTGCATTTGCGTTGGGTAGTTATGCTCACTTCTTAAATCCTCAGTTGCCTGTCATGGGGGTAGCTATCAGCGCATACATCGTATTTATTGGGATTAACCTGTTCGGAATCAAAGAATCGGCCAATTTTTCATTGGTGATTACGCTGCTGTCGGTGGTAGAGTTGCTGGTGTTTATGGTATTGGTTTTTCCTTTCTACAAAACCGAAAATTTAGTGGCTCATAACCAGCCCATAACCGCAGGAGGAGTTTTTGAAGCGTTACCTTTTGCTATTTGGTTTTACATTGCCATAGAAGGCGTTGCGATGGTGGCCGAAGAAGTCCGCGACCCTGAACGTACCATTCCAAGAGGCTATATTTTGAGCATTTTTACCCTTGTGGTGCTTGCCGTAGGTACGATGGTATTGAGCGGAGGTGCAACTGATTGGCGTTTGTTGAGTGATATTGACTACCCGCTTCCCGAAACCCTTTCTATGTCGTTGGGTAGAAACAATGCTTGGACTAAAATCTTTGCCAGTTTGGGGCTTTTTGGGCTTATCGCTTCTTTTCATTGCAACACAATCGGGTATTCGAGGCAGATTTATGCTTTGGCACGCGAAGGATATTTGCCTGCTTTTTTAGCCAATCTTCACCAACGTTTTCGTACGCCACATTGGGCATTAGGTGCAGGTGGTCTATTGGGTTTAGTGGCTTTGTTAGCAGGGAAAACCGACGAAATTATTATTTTATCGGTGCTGGGCGCAATGGTCATGTATGTGACAAGCCTGTTGAGCTTATTTCGTTTACGTACCCAAGAACCGTTACTCAAACGGCCATTTCTAACGCCTTTTTATCCTTGGTTTCCTCTGATTGCATTGGGACTTTCAGTACTCTGCACTGTGGCTATTGTATTTTACAATCAGGCACTTAGCTTTGTCTTTTTTGGGTCAATGTTGGGAGCGTTGGGCGTATTTTTAGGTGTTAAAAGCTATTCTTCAAAGCGACTTCGATAGTTGTTTTTAAGTCCGTATAGATACCTAACGGCAATTCCAAATTGATATGTAACAGGGCGTAGAGTAGCCCAAGAAATAGTTTGGGAAAGGTTGTTAACAAAAAGCTCTGTTTTGGATTCTATGGGCGATGCCCCTGCATAATTTATGCGACCATACCCAAGGATTTCGAAGTGAGGTGAAAGGCGACCCACAAACTCTATATTACCTTCCAATTCTACTTTTGCTTTACCCGTAACAAATGAATTGTTTACAACAAAAAGGGTGTCGAACTGTGTGCGTGAAATACGAGATAATCCACTCAACTGAAATCCTTCTAAGTCTTTGCGTTGGCGTGTAGGAGTCCATACAAACCCACCCCCTAAGTACATCCCCGACTGCTTTTGAACATTGCCCAGCCGAAATACGCGCCACTTAAATCGAAAAGGAATACTATGTTGACGATCTTCGATGCGAAAAGGGAAAGGTACCGAAGAATTAACTGCTAATACAATGGTAGAAGGATTTTGAATGTAACCCGTTTCGACGGTCCAGCGAAGGTTGTGACTATAACCCAGTTGCGCAGCGTAATACCCGTTTGTGATACTCTTGCGATAACTTAACAACCCCGAAAGACCGTTGGAAAGCGTAGCGCCATTCCATTTTCCACCCCCTTCTAAACCAACATACCAATGGTTATTGGCTCTGACAATGTCTGGTCGGTTAATTAAATAGGGAGTGGCTCCTCGCTTTCGAGGACGGTAATAATCTTTAATTTGGGCATTGGCATTCGAAATGAGGCTCTCCCAAAATAGCACAAGTAATAGAAATCGAAGCATTAAACACAACTTGAATTTAACTTGTACAATAATACGATTAACACAAGAACTCCGTTGCAAAGTTTCGGGGTTTTATCGTTATTCGCGCCATTATGAAACTATTATTTCCATTCACAGAAATTGAATCTCCTTTTCGGGTAGGTGATCGCGTAAAGGTGGACATCGCTACTTTATACAAAAAGCCACCCTATGAGACGATTGAAGGAGTTATTTACCAAGTGCGCGTAGATTTTCCACTACTTTGGGCCACCAAACGAGACTTTAACTACGAAATGTCAGAAATCAAATTTCGTTATGGCATTCTGCCAGATACGACTCAATTTCCCAAGATGAAAGATGTAGAAAATGAACTTTATGACTTACCAGAGGAATATTTGAGTGAGGGTTCGTTGAAAGACAAGTAGCAAAGGCTAAAATCATTTTTTAAGAAATGGCATATTACAAAGGTTTAATATTAGAAAGTTTGGCGGCTTTGCGCAAAGAAGCCTCAAGTGCAGTGCGTCAGCGGGGTAATGAAATTTATCGGAGTGGAGGCGTTAAGATTACCAGTTTTGACGGAGATTATTATACAGCAAAATTCAAAGTAGAGAGCCAGTCCAGCCATGAAAAATACGAAGTAGAACTCTCTAGCTTGGACGACCCCGAAGACGTAGAGTGTTATTGCGACTGCCCATCTGATTACTATCCTTGCAAACATGGTATAGCAGCCGCATGGGCTTTGGAAGACCATATCCAGCGTGATTTTGAAAAGATTAAGCCAACGGTGCAAGACCTTAAAAAGGTGATTATTGACATCACTGAGGCGTCGCGTCAGTTTGCCCAAAAAAAGCCCGAACCACCCAAGCCAATGATATTTCGGATGAGGGATACCACGCTATTGTTGAAAAACATTGAAGACCGACAAATTCAGAGTAATTCATCAGCCAATCACTGGACGAGCCGGCGCCATTACCTCAACCTCAAGTCGGTTGAACAGGGAAAAGGCTACGAAAAGTTTGAGTTGTACATCAAAAAATACGGTACTTACCACATTACCGTCAGGCGAATTGAGAAAGGGAAGTATAATTTTTCTTGCTCTTGCCATCAAGAACTTCGTACGCCGCTCTGCGAACACTTGATGGGGACGTTAGTATGGCTACAAGACCAACGCGGCCCTTATGCCCTTGAATTATTGAAAGATTGGAGTCGTGAAAAAGATGCCTTGCTGGCTAAATATGGCTATACTTCGCAGGATAATTTGGTAGGAAAATTTGACTTTAAACTCGGTTTTCAAGGCGATTTAGAACTCTTATTGCTGGATAAAAGCATTCAACCGATTGCGGGAGTTCAATGGGGAAATGTGTTAAAAAGTACGCTACCGATTAAGTCTCCCAGCCCATTTGTGCCCGTAGAAAGTACCAAAGATAAACCCATTTATGTGTATTTGTTTGAGCATTTTACTACCAAAGAACTCCCCTTTTTAAGGTTAGAGGTAGCAAAAGGTACACAAAATACCAAGACTGGGAGAATCACAAATATCAGTCGGGTGAGTTGGAATGACAAAGACCGCCCCGACGCCGACGCTACTGACCTGGAAATCATCAAGATAAGCCGCTTGCTGGAGCAAGAGTTTTTGCACGAAACCTTGCGCCAACGTGGGCACAAGATTTCGACTTCCTCGTGGAATGTCAAATATACTGATGAAGCCATGGATGCAGCGTTGGAGATTACGGGCAAAGTACTGGAAAAATTGTTCCCACTGTTGATAGCACACGCAGTACGAGTCAATAAAAAGAGTGATTCTTACAGTCATACGGGCAATTCCGTAATGGTTAGTGAAATTCCGCTGGACTTACATTTTAAACTATCACGGACAGATAAGGAGACCGTCTTGGAAGCATTTGTAAAACATGGCAACGACGACTTGGTTCCCTTCCAACAATTGCAGGATTTGGGTACGTATTGGTTGGTGATATTGCCCGATAACCTGCTTTGTCGTTTTCGCTCAGCCGCAGCAGCCAAAGTGGCCCGTCATTTTTTGGAATTGGGAGGGGCTATTCGTCTGCGCAGTGTACGCGACGATGCATTTTTTAACGGTTTCGTCATTCCATTAGCTGATCAATTTTCGTTAGAATTCGATAAAAATCAGGTAATTACCCAAACTGACCTCGAATGGCAAGAAGGTCGCGTCTATCTCAAAGAAGCCGAAGACAACCTGCTGATTGTACCCGCATTTGTCTATACAGATGACGAGGGAGAAGAAATTGAACTGCCACGTGATTTTCGGCAGGCACGGGTCAATGCTTTTGAGAATACAGTTCAAATTCAACGACGTGATCAAGATGCCGAGGAGGCCTTTGTCCAGTTTTTGCAACAGCAGCACCCGTCGTTTATTCATCAAACCGACGAATATTTCTATTTGTCCTCCGATAATGTATTGGAAAATGGTTGGTTATTTCAGTTTTACGAAGCCCTAAACCACAACGGAACCAAACTTTTTGGATTCAACAACCTCAAAAAATTCCGTTATAATCCCAACAAAGCAAGTTTTAAAATCCGCAATTCATCGGGGATTGATTGGTTTGATTTACAGGTAGAAGTAAGCTTCGGTGACCAATCGGTGGCATTGGCCGATGTACGCAAGGCCATTTTGAAAAAGCAGAATTATATTGAGCTGAAAGACGGCTCGTTTGGTTTGCTTCCTGAAGAATGGGTGGCACAGTATGCGCAATTGTTCCGATTTGGGAAGGTGGACGAGAAAAAAGGAACACTCCGCCTCTCAAAGCAACATTTCACGATTTTGGAACGCTATAAAGAATACATCGAAAATCCGAAACTGCTGAAAGAACTGGACGAAAAGCGTGAAAAACTGTTGAATTTTAAGGAAATTAAAAAAATAAAACTACCCAAAAACATCACGGCCAAACTTCGCCCTTACCAAGAAGAAGGCTATAAATGGTTACACTTTTTGGATGAATTTGGCTGGGGAGGCTGCCTTGCCGACGACATGGGGCTGGGCAAAACCCTCCAAATGTTGACGTTTTTGCAGGAACAAAAAAACCGTAATCCCAAAGGTGTACATTTGGTAGTAGTCCCCAAAACCCTGATTTTCAACTGGCAAGCCGAGGCAAGCAAGTTTTGCCCAGAGCTGCGCTTGTATGTACATACGGGGCCGCAACGTTCTAAGAATATCAAAATTTTTAACAGTTATGACATCATCTTGTCCACCTATGGCTCGGTGCGGTCAGATATTGAACTGCTCCGAGAATTCAGGTTTCATTATGTAATTTTGGATGAGGCGCAAGCCATCAAAAATCCCGATTCGATGATTGCGAAGGCGGCTAAACTCCTCAACGCCCAAAACCGCTTAACAATGACAGGAACGCCCGTCGAAAACAATACGTTTGATCTCTATTCACAATTTGATTTTCTAAATCCAGGCTTTTTGGGTGCTGAAGACTTTTTTCGCACTGAGTATGCTACCCTGATTGATAAATACCAAGATAAAACACGCGCTGCCGAATTGCGGCGTTTGGTGTATCCTTTTATGCTCAAACGTACCAAAGAAGAAGTAGCCAAAGACCTGCCCGAAAAGACCGAAACGGTGCTGTACTGCGAAATGGACAAACGGCAACGCAAAGTGTATAACGCTTTTAGAGATAAATACCGTGACTTGATTGCAGGTAAAATGGCCGAAGTGGGACGCGAACAGGCCGCTTTTTTGATTTTGGAAGGTCTTCTCAAACTCCGCCAAATCTGCGATTCGCCCGCACTTTTGTCCGACGATGAAGACTACGGAACCGAATCGGTAAAATTGGAAGAAATTGTACGAGAAATTGAAGAAAATGCCTCTCATCATAAGATTGTGATTTTTAGTCAATTTCTAAAAATGCTGGACCTCATCAAAGCCAAACTCGAACGCGACCGTATCCCTTATGAGTACCTCGACGGCAAAACCCAAGACCGTGCCGAACGGGTTAATCGTTTTCAGGGCGATGATGAATGTCGGGTGTTTTTGATGAGCCTTAAAGCGGGTGGGGTAGGACTCAACCTGACCGAAGCCGATTACGTGTATTTGGTGGATCCGTGGTGGAATCCTGCCGTTGAGCAACAAGCCATTGATCGGGTGCATCGGATTGGCCAAACTAAGCGCGTTTTTGCCTACCGAATGATCTGCAAAGATACTGTCGAAGAAAAAATCGTCCAACTTCAAGACCGCAAGCGAGCCATTGCCGACGACCTTATTTCGACCGAAGCAGGCTTTTTGAAAAAGCTCGACAAAGAGGATATTTTAGGGCTATTTAGTTAATTGTAACAATGTCATATACTATTTCTGAACGAGCTGCCCGCGCAGCTGATATTTTGGAAAGTGTCGAAGAGTTAAATAAAATGATTGCTTTTCACCGTGATGAAAGCAAAGATGACTCTATGCGTACTCAATACGAAGTTATGAGACAAGAACTGTTAAGAGAATTAAATGACGTATTGGCTACTTATCAAATCGTGATTCAAAAAGTGGAATAATTAAGCCAAATGACTATGAAGATTAAAGAATAGCATTTCTGTTAGAAATGACCCTTACTTTCCTTTTTAAAAAACCATATTTCTAATCTCTAAACCAAGACAATGAAAAATTTCTTCCGTTATCTCAAACTGAGCCTATTTACTATCCCTCTTCTCGCTGCCCAACAAGACAAACCCATTCGGGTGGTGTTCTTTGGCGACTCTATCACCCAAGCAGGGGTAAGACCAGGTGGCTACATTGTAAAAATGGGTGAAATGCTTGAAAAACAGGAACTAAAAGACAAATACGAACTCATAGGAGCAGGTATAGGAGGAAATAAAATCTATGATTTGTACCTGCGTATGGAAGACGACGTGTTGGCCAAACAGCCTAACGTGGTTATTATTTACATTGGCGTAAATGACGTATGGCACAAGGCAAGCTCTGGAACGGGTACTGACCCCGACAAATTTGTGCGTTTTTATGAAGCCATTCTCAAGAAACTGAAAGCCGCAAATATCCGAGTAGCGCTTTGTACGCCAGCGGCGATTGGCGAACGTACCGATTTTTCTAACCAACAGGACGGCGACCTGAACCGCTATTCGCAAATGATTCGGGATTTGGCCAAGAAAAACAGCCTTCCCCTCGTTGATTTACGGAAATCGTTTCTGGATTATAACCTCAAAAACAATCCCAACAACGACGAAAAAAACATCCTCACTACCGACCGGGTTCACCTCAATGACGCTGGAAATCAACTCGTGGCAGACGAAATGTGGAAAGTATTGAAAGGAATGTAATTTTGTCACCTTTGTCTAAAAACAGCTATAAAGGACTACATGAGTTCTGGAAAATTAATGATTTTCAACGGTTCTGGGCAGTCGATGCAATTGCAGAGTCGCAAATTGCCTGACTTGGCGCCAGGAGAGGTGTTGATTCGAAATGTATATACCACCATTTGCGGTAGCGACTTACATACTTTTTGTGGGTTGAGAAAAGAAAATACACCGACCGTTTTGGGACATGAGATTGTGGGGAGGGTAGTAAAAATAAGCGAAAGTCATTCTGGAAAAGACTACGCAGGACATTCATTAGAAGAAGGTGACATCGTAACGTGGAGTATTTTTTCAGCTGATCCCACCTCAGAAATGTCAGTGCAGGGAATGCCCCAAAAAACGGCGGGGGTGTTTAAATACGGACATGCGACAGTTACCGCAAAAGACGCTTTTCACGGCGGATTGGCAGAATATTGTGTTTTAAAACCCCATACCGCTATTCTAAAAATTCCTGATAACGTTTCGCTTCCCGTGGCGGCTACGCTTAATTGTGCAGTTGCAACGGTGGCTGGCGCGTTACGCCTTGCAGGACCATTGAAAGGTAAAAGGGTTCTGATAACAGGTAGCGGCTTGTTGGGGATGGTTTGCGCAGCCATGTGTAAAGATGCTGACGCTAAAAAAATAGCCGCAGCCGATATTTCTCCCCATCGTTTGCAGCAATCCCTGAACTTTGGGGTTGATGAAGTCTATCTGATGACTCCCCATTCGGATACAGAAAATGAGAGCCCATTGTCTTCTCTGAATTCAAAAATAGACGCAGTGTTTGATATGAGTGGCTCGCCAGAAGCCATGGAGGAAGGTATATCCACTTTGGCGATTGGTGGAACAGCCGTTTGGGTAGGGGCGGTATTTCACCAGCGAAAAGTAATGATGGATGCCGAGCAAATCATTCGTCGGTTGATTACCATCAAAGGCTTACACAACTACAATTATGAAGATTTTGTCTATGCCGTTGATTTTATGCGCCGAAACGCGCAGCATTTCCCCTTTGAGCAAATCGTCGGGAAAGAGTTTTCATTGAGCGAAGCGGAGCTGGCTTTTGCCTATGCCCTGAAAAACAAGCCACTACGCGTAGGAATTCGGATTGAAGAATCGTAACCAAAAGAGCAAATATGCAATCATCTTTCAGAGGTCAGCAGTGGAAAATGTTGTTGGTAACGATGTTTTGTTACCTTTTTTTTTACACTGGACGGCACAATTTCGGATGGGCTGCCAAAGGCATGGCTGCGTCTCTTAACGTGTCTTATTCGTATATTGGGTGGATTAGCTTTGCGATGTTGTTGGGCTATGCCATCGGTCAATTTATCAATGGCAACCTTGCTGACCGACTAAGCGCTCGGGTGATGGTCACGGCTGGTGCCTACCTGTCGGTTTTAACAAACATTGCTGTCAGTTACAGCGATTCGATTACTTCTATTATGATTTTATGGGCGCTCAACGGATATTTTCAATCCATGGCGTGGGCACCAGGTGGCAAGCTAATCAGCAATTGGTGGAACGAAGCGGAGTTGGGCAAAGCCTTTGGGTTTTACACAATGGCGGCGGGATTGTCATCGGTTTTGACCTATATGTTGTCCATCGTGCTGCTACAACAGGGAATGGAATGGCGGATGCTTTTCCGTTTGCCAGTGTTATTTTTGCTGGTAGCAGCGACCATTTTTTTGATTGTAGCTCGGGACAAGCCTTCTGATATAGGTTTTGAGAGCACTGCGATAAAATACAGTACTTCCGAAAAAATAAGCTGGCTCAGTCGGTACCGCGTAGTTTTGTCACAACCTCATTTTTTGCTAACTTCCTTTGCTTTCGGTTTTGAAAGTATGGCAAGGTATGGGCTTATTTTTTGGGTACCTGTGCATTATCTTGGAAAAAATTGGAAAGACAATCCTGGAAATTTGTGGGTAACTTTTTTGCTTCCCGTTGGTATGGCCGCTGGTGCATTGTCTTTTGGAATGCTGTCGGACTCGTTGTTTAAGAAAAACCGCATTCATTCCATTCGTTTTGGTATGTTGATGAGCGCAATTATAGCACTCTTAGTCTATGTGCTTCCCTCCACTAACCTGCTATTGGCAGGATTTCTGATGCTGTCGGTCGGTTTTTTTGTATATGGGCCACAATCCTGTTTTTGGCCGTTGAGTCCCGAAATGCTCGGGCGCGATTATACGGGGACGGGTATTGGCTTTATGAATATGTTTGGTTACGTATTTGCGGCATTAGGCGAACCGCTTTTTGGCTTTATCATTGATTGGGTAGGCAATACCAACATTATTTTTGTCTTTATTTCGGGCATTTGCCTCCTATCGGTTGTGATGATTTCCTTGGCCAAAAAATCTTGGAATGCTTCGACCTAAGCGATATTATTTATAACTTAACGTTACCCCTCCTCACATTAAGACTATTTTTACTTCTATCTCTGAGGCTGCTCAAATTACTCAATACCAATCATGAACAACCAAACCCCCGCTCAAAAAGCAAGCCTTTGAGCGAGGGTTTGGTTGTTGAAATAGTTTAATCCCCTATCGCTAGTATAGAATACGAGACATTTAGTAGAGTAACAGCTGAGGCTTTATTATTACAAAACCGAACCCTAACTCCACCTGTAGTAACATTCTCTACTGTCATCACTATCTGATCATCATTGCTATTGCCACTAATTTTATTCCCAAGAAATGCCGCAGGCGGATTTGTAAATGTTCCACCAGGGAAAGAAGCTGACGGCCACGTTTCACATGTATTTGCACTGATAATTAAGTTACTAGTAATCGAAAGTGTTGTGGTTATCATCTTCTGAACCGTAGTTTCGGTACTGGCCATCGTTCCAAAACCTCCTTCTCTCAGATTGCCATTATAATTTACATCTCCTGACACATAAAATTTATCAGTGGGGGAAGCATTTCCAACACCTATATTCCCTCCATTATTCATGACTAACCTACTTAGCCCACCTTCTACAATATCAAATCTATCAACAGCATCCGTATATCGTTGTCGCCAGGTAATAGCATTGGCAGTGCTTACAATTGAAAGCTGTCTATCTACTATTTCAACCTTTTCAGTAGGGGTCGTTGTTCCAATACCTATTTTGTTGGTTACATACAAGTTGGTAGCCCTATTGGATCCATTTATATCTAATTCATAAAGAGGGTTCCCTGTTCTAATCCCTACGTTTGTATTGCGATAGATAGAGGAGATACCTATCCAATCACCTGCACCAGCTTCGAAAGTATTTGCTCCCTCGCAGTAGTTTAAAAGATTGGAATCTGTATTATAAAAAATGCTTCCAGTATAGTCAACAGTTGGGCAGGCATTGGTACTTAAATGCAGTTTAAATACACTTGGCTCAATGCTCGTAGATTGAGCAAGAGTACTAAAAGAGATGAGAATTGTTAAAATGAGTATGTTTAAAATTTTCATAGTTCCAAAGGTTTTACTGCCCTACACACATCAAATTAAAAATCATATTTCCCAATGTAATATTGCTCGCGGTATTATTACAAAAACGAACCACAACGGTTGAGGTGGAGGTTGATTGTACATTGATGTTCAACTTACCAAAATCACCCGTTCCGCTTACCAAATTACCGATTTGAGCAGTGGGTGCGGCTATAAAACCAGCTGAAGTAATACTCACATTTGAGGTTGCACAAAGATTTGAATTAACCGTGAAAGATGTTCCAAGGCTCGCTTGTGTCACATGGCATTTAATCGGGTTGGCAGTTGTACTTCTGACAATTCCCTTGCCATTGTTCACCTTCAAATCACCAGTAAAATAACCTGTACCGTCCACGTGTAGTTTATACGCTGGATTTACAGTCCCTATGCCGACATTGCCACCGTTGGCAAAAATCATACGATTTGTACCGTCCTCTTTAAGAGTAAGCGCGTTTAGGGCATCGTCGTAGTCATATTTCCAGGTTTTGGCATCGGCGGTGCTTTTGATGGCAATGTCTCCATCCCAAACTTCAATACCTGCATTATTTGGGGTAGTTGTACCTACGCCTATTTTAGTAGTTACATATAAAGATACTACACGTTGTGAGCCATTGACATCCAATTCGTAAGCGGGTGTCGTGGTTTTGATACCAACTAATCCTGAATAATTAAGTGAGCCACCTATTCCATTATCCCACTGAGATTGGGCGGGTTGCCACTGCGTACCATCACACACCATAAGCCCATTTGGAGAATTGGTTCTGTAATAAAGTTTTCCTTTATCGGCTACTGTACAAGTAGGCTCAATCGAAGATTTGGGTACTACAAATCCATCTGGCAGCATCATCCCTGACTGTGCGTAGGCAATGCCCCCTAATCCCAAAGAAAAAATTGTAATAAAAGATAAAAATGACTTTTTCATAGCAATACAGTTTTCTGATTTGTTTTGATGCTTCAAAACTGCTGGAATGAAATCGCCCAATAAAATATTTCAAAGCAAACCGTTGAAAAATGACGTTGAAGCGTCTGAACCTATGTATGCCTCGTGTCCCTACCGATTGTATTATCAGAGTAGCGGATCTAATAATGTAGAATTTGATGAAGTAAAAATGAAGAAAGAAGGGAGGAGAGATAAAAAAGAGGGTTTTATTGCCACGAATACACGAAAATTTCAAAAACTATTCGTGTATTCGTGGCATTTTTTTACAATTCTCTTTTTTTCAAAGACTTCACTGCATGATCTACCGCACGGGCCGTAAGCGCCATGTAGGTAATGGACGGATTGACGCAAGACGCCTAAGCCATCGCCGCACCATCGGTGACGAATACATTTTTACTGTCATGCACTTGATTGAAGGAATTCAACACCGACGTTTTAGGATCACGTCCCATGCGTGCCGTTCCCATGTCGTGAATACCCAGTCCAAGGTGCGTTGGTCGGTCGTAAGGAGTCACGTTTTTGAAACCTGCCGTTTCCAGCATTTCTACCGCCGAAACCACGATGTCTTTGCGAATTGCGCGGTCGTTGTCACTAAAGGCCGCATCAAACACAATCAACGACACGCCCCATTTGTCTTTTTTGTCGGGGTCGAGGTACATACGGTTGTTGGGGTCAGGCAAAACCTCTCCAAAACCGCCAATGCTGATGCCCCACGCGCCTGGCTTGGTCAAGTTTTCTTTAAAATCCCCTCCAAAACCATCGGCGGCCACGCCACGGTTCCAGCCTTCGCGGCTCGCTCCGCCTTGATAGCCAAAGCCCCTGAGATAGGCCGTTTGTTTGTCGTTCCCCCAGTTTCGGAAACGAGGAATGTAAAGCGCGTTGGGACGCTGTCCATACACGTAATCGTCTTCAAAACCCTCAATACTCGCCGTAGCTCCTGCGCCAAGTTGGTGATCCATAAGATTACGCCCTACTTGGTCGCTATCGTTTCCGAATCCGTTGGGAAAGCGTCTCGATTTAGAATTAAGCATCAACGCAGCGGTATTGATAGAACCTGCGTTTAAGAAGATAATTTTTGAGAAATAATCTGTTACGGCATTGGTAAGTTGATTGATAACCCGTACGCCAACGGCCTTATTTTTTTGGTCGTCGTAGATAATTTCGGCCACAATCGAATCGTGTAACATCGTTAGGCGTTTGGTACGCATGGCAGCAGGAATCGCCCCCGACAGCGAACTATAATATCCACCATAAGGACATCCACGGGCGCACTTGTTACGGTACTGGCACGATGCTCTACCAAGTTCAGTATGAATGGCTTGGGGTTGCGTAAGGTTGGCCACCCGCCCTACCGTTACGGGGCGATTAAACTTGTCGAACATTACTTTTTTGAAATAAGCCTCAGGCGCAAACAGCGGCATGGGCGGCAAAAAATGCCCGTCGGGCAGTACGTCTAAGCCTTCTTTTTGGCCACTTACGCCCACAAATTTTTCGACATGCGTGTACCAAGGCTCCAAGTCTTCGTACCGAATCGGCCAGTCGATACCGATACCTTCTTTGGCGTTGGCTTCAAAATCTTGTTTGTTCCAACGGTACGACTGCCGCCCCCAGTGCATGGATTTTCCACCTGTGTGGTAGGCGCGAATCCAGTCAAAGGGGCGCTTTTCTATATACGGATTTTCTTTGTCATTAGTCAAATGGTTTACCACTTCTTCGCTGCCAAGCCCCCAAAAACGGCTATTGGCCCAGCGTTCTTCGGCCGAAACGAGCGTGGTTTTGCCACGGTGTTCAATTTCCCACGGCTGTTTCATGGCCGTGTCGTAATCCTGAACGTGCTTGATTTCTTTTCCACGCTCAATCATCAACACTTTCATGCCTTTTTCGGTCAGTTCTTTGGCGGCAAAACCGCCCGTCATCCCCGACCCTACGACAATGGCGTCAAAGGTATTTTCTTTAGTTGCTTTTATATTTAAGTACATGACTTTCAATAATTTAATGAGTGATAAGTGATGAGATTTAAGAGATGAGTAATTAAGAAAATCTTATCACTCCTCTCTTATAACTCATCACTAAATTTACATTTAATACGCGTAAGATTTTTGGTTGGGTTTGAGCTTGATGTTTTCCAATTTCCCAGGAATTTGTACGTACTCAAACGAAGCCTTGATACCCGCTTCTGAAGTAAAATACCCCAACAACGTCAGTTCTTTCATCAAACGCCAAAAAGGAACCGTTTTCGATGGCGTCTTCATTTGTTCTTTGGTTTGTTGCTCCATCATTTTGAGCGCGCCGCGTCGTTCGGCCTCGTTGAGTTCCAAAAATTTCAGTTGTTCCAAAGAAGTTAAGCCCTCCAAAAAACGCTGGTGGTCAGGTGGTAAGTAGCAGTCTTTGAGCATCATTTCGACAAATGCAGGCACACCCACGTCTTTGGCTCCTACTGTATTTGTTTTGGGGATAATCATTTCGGCTACTTCCGCGATAATCTTTTGCTGCGTCGCCGTTAGGCTAAACGCCCCGGCATTTGTAGTAGGCATTGTGGCCTGTTCCCAGTGGTTCATGGCCATGAGGGTTGGCGCCGATAGCGTCCCTCCAAACATCAAGGCGACACTTTTAATGACCTCTCTTCTGTTCATTGTTTCTTAGAGTTGATTGGTAAATTGGGTTAATTACTCTAAAAGAATTTTGAGGCTGTTTTTTAACCGTTAGCGCACAATTAGCACCCTCCCGAAAGTTTGAAACTTTTATTGGAACATCAATTATCACCTTCCCGAAAGTTCCAAACTTTCGGGAAGGTTACACTTTTTTAAAGAAAAAAGTGTGTTATGATACATTTTTTCAAAGGAAAATATGTAAATTTCCACATAAATTCAAATGAAAAACATGATAAGACACATATATCAAGACCTACTAAACTGGAAAAATTCGTCCACAAGAAAGCCGCTTATTTTGCAAGGAGCAAGACAAGTAGGAAAAACGTGGCTGATGAAAGAGTTTGGGAAAAGAGAATTTGAACAAGTCGCGTATCTTAATTTTGAAAGCAGCGAACGTCTAAAAACATTGTTTTTGATAGATTTTGACATTTCACGGATTATTTCAATCATCGAAATCGAAATAGGGTATAAGATTCAAGCAGAGAAATGCCTTATTATTTTTGATGAAATCCAAGAAGCAGACAAAGGACTTACTGTCCTCAAATATTTTTACGAGCAGGCTCCTCACTACCATATCATTGCCGCAGGTTCTTTGTTGGGGGTTTCGCTTCAAAAAGGCACGTCTTTTCCTGTAGGGAAAGTGGATTTTTTACGTATGTACCCCATGAGTTTTTTTGAATTTTTAGAAAACAATGACCAACAACTTCTGTTAGAACAGCTTCAGAAATCAAATTGGGAAATTCTTAATTCATTTCACGATAAGTTAATCGGTTTGTTGCGACTCTATTTTTTTATTGGTGGAATGCCCGAAGCTGTCGCCAATTACCACCAATACCAAGATTTAAACCAAGTCCGTGACATTCAGAAAAAAATCCTACTTGGCTACGAAAATGACTTTGCAAAACATGCCCCCTTCGATATAGTTCCACGTATCCGATTGGTTTGGAGCCATTTGATTAGTCAACTGGCAAAGGAAAATCGCAAATTCATTTACGGTCAACTCAAAAAAGGAGCTCGGGCAAAGGATTTTGAAATGGCCATCACTTGGCTCACCGAAGCGGGTCTGATTTTGAAAGTTGCCATGGTCGAAAAGCCCGCACTTCCGCTTAAAGCCTACGCTGATATTGACATTTTTAAGCTATTTTGTTTGGATGTAGGGCTTCTCAATGCCATGGCCGAAAACAGTCCGCGAATCCTGTTAGAGAAAAATAGCATTTTGACTGAATTCAAAGGGGCATTGACCGAACAATTTGTGGCGCAACAACTAACCATCAAGCACGACATTTTTTATTGGTCAGCCCCAAGCGCTACGGCAGAAGTTGATTTTCTGCTGCAAAAAGACAGCCAAATGATTCCAATTGAGGTCAAAGCCGAAGAGAACTTAAAATCAAAAAGTTTAAAAGTATTCACAGAGAAATTCCACCCTCAGCAAGCGATTCGATTCTCAATGAGCCCCTACCGCGAGCAAGACTGGATGACAAACGTCCCGCTTTATGCCGTCAATGGATTTTGAAAAATAGGCAAGTTATTTTAACAAAATTTGGCATGTTATGTTCTATCTCAAAAAATCTTCAAAATTATCAGGACTAATCAACTGTCTTTCAACTGGTTGATATGATTCTACAAAAGAATTGGGGAACTTATTTTTGGCTTTGGGGTTCCATTTGAATTCGTACGCATACATCTGTCCGCCTCGTTCTTCAATATAATCAATTTCTTGCTGAGCGTGGGTTCGCCAGAAATAAGCTTTTGTCGTACTGTTGTTGTAGTGATTTGCTTTCAGACGTTCGCTTATCAAGAAATTTTCCCATAAAGCTCCTGTATCATTTCTTAATACCAACGGATTAAAATTCCCAATGAGGGCGTTTCTAATACCATTATCGTAAAAGTAGATTTTCCTGCTCGAACTAATTTCGTTCCGAACATTTCGACTAAGTGGGTTAAGTCTAAAAATTACGTAGGCTTGTTCCAGCAGCCCAATGTACTGTTCTACCGTCGCTCGGTCTATTCTGAGCAATTGAGCCAACTCATTGTACGAAACCTCCGACCCAACTTGTAACGCCAAAGCAATCAACAATTTAGACAAAATTTCTGGCTTACGAATACCATTATAATTCAATAAATCTTTGTACAAATAGCTGCTTGCTAACTGTTTCAAAACAGCCTCTTCATCACCAAGGCTATTGATTATTTCGGGATACATTCCATAAATGAGTCGTGTCTCAAACTGTTGTTTTATTCCCAAAAAACCTATATGCTGACTTAATTCTTGCCAACTAATAGGGTATAAATGATACTCCCACTTACGTCCCGTGAGTGGTTCGTTGATATTACTACTCAATTCCAACGCGGACGAACCACTTACCACAACCCTTACATTTTTGATGCGGTCGTGAATAATTTTTAGCATAAGTCCAATGTTGGGAATCCTTTGGGCTTCATCAATAAACACCGTTTGGTACTTTCCAATGAGTTGTTTGAGTTGCACCTCCCCGATGTTTTCAAGGGTCTGTCGCACAATCGGGTCATCACCATTTAATAAAAGATAGTCTCCTGTTTGGCTGCACAAATACTCCAACAAGGTTGTTTTACCAACTTGGCGTGGCCCTAAAACAATCAGCACCTTTCCATCATTCCAATGTCGTTCTAAGTGCGCTTTTAGCCTTCTTTCTATCATTTTATATAAATTTATCGATTATAATCTACAAATTTATATAAATTTATCGATTTGACACTTCTTCAAAAATCATCTACTACCCCTCTCTACGATTTATTTTTCTCAAGTTCCACACTAAACGGCTGATTATAAAGCCGTTTTCCTGTTGCCTTATAAAGGGCATTGGCCAACGCTGCATGAACAGGCGGATACGCAGGCTCGCCCATGCCTGTGGGTTTTTCGGTATTTTCTACAAAATGTACATCAATCTCTTTAGGCGCTTCATGATGACGTATCATTCTAAAATTATGGAAATTACTTGCATCAGGTACGCCTTTTGAAAATGTCATTTTTCCATACATAGCAGCTCCTACTGCATCTACAATTCCCCCCTCTGCCATGTTTTTGGCCGCAATTGGGTTTATCACAATGCCACAGTCGATGGCGCACCATACGCTATTGACCAATGGAGAGCCTTCTTTCATTTCCAAATCAAGCACATGAGCCGCATAAGAATCATGACAAAAATAAGCGGCAAAGCCTACGTTATTTTTGAGCTTTAACGTTTCCCAATTGGCTTTGTCGCGTACCAATTCCACTACTTTCGTAAAGCGAACGGGGTCATAATCGTTGTTTTTTCCAACGGGGTTTTCTTTGGCACGTTTGAGTAACTCCAACCGAAATGCAATGGGGTCTTTGCCAGCGGCTTCGGCTACTTCATCCAAAAAAGACTGCTCGGCGGCGGCCATAAAATTGGAATGTGGCGCACGGTATGAACCTACAGTAATGTTGGTATCAATCGTAAAATCTTCGGCCAAATAATTATCAACGGCTCCCGCAGGAAAGCGATTGGGAGCAAGTGGCGACTGCGGAATTCCACCCACTTTTACGTGAAAACCCACCAAGTTGTTGTTAGCATCGAGGGCAGCGCGGTATTTTGCCGAATACATCGGTCGGTAAATCCCCGCCGTCATGTCATCTTCGCGGGTATAAATCAGTTTTACAGGAGCTTTTACTTTTTGCGAGACCAATGCAGCTTCTATCAACCAATGCGCGTACGACCGACGACCGTACCCACCGCCCAATCGGGTCATTTTAATATCAATTTTCTCCAAAGGCATTCCCAACCGTGCTGAAAGGGCTTGCTCGGTAAATTCTGGCTTTTGCAATGGCCCTACGAGTGTAGCTTTTTCGTCGGTTACGTGCGCAAAAAAGTTCATCGGTTCCATGCAGTTATGGGCCAAAAAAGGCGCATTATACGTGCGTTCAATGATTTTTGTCGCATTTTTAAAGGCCGTTTCTATGTCTCCATCATTCCGACGAACGTTGGCAGGTTGGGTCATTTTTTCTGCCAAAACAGCAGCATGGTCAGTCGAATTTTCTAAGCCTGCGGGGATATTTTCGGTCAGTTTTCGGCCTGACATATTTCGTTTTTGGGTGTAGCTTTCAAAAGGCTGCCAATCAATTTTTAGTGCCTTTTTGGCTTGCATCACCTCCCAAGTGCTGTTGCCTACAATAGCGACTACTTCGTTGAAAGTAGTGGTATCAAAAAACGTTTTTTCGTAGCCATCGTTGAAAATTTTGATGGAGAAAACATCCTTGATTCCTTTCATTTTCTTGATAGTCGCTTCATTTTGAATAGACTTAAATTGTAACCCAAACGCAGGCGGATGTACAATCATGGCTATCAACATACCTTCTACTTTGGTATCAATGCCAAACAAAGGTTTTCCCGTAACGATTTTCTCTAAATCAACATTACGCTGGCTTTTGCCGACAATTCTAAAGTCTTTTACGTCTTTTAATTTTATGTCTTTTGGCACAGGAAGTTGAGCCGCCGCCGTGGCCATTTCGCCGTAGTTGGCTGATTTTCCTGAGTTTTTATGGTACAAAACGCCCAACGCTGTTGTCACTTCTTCCACTGGCGCACTCCACGCTTTGGCAGCAGCTTCGCGGAGCATTTGACGAGCAGCGGCCCCTGCTTTTCGCAAAGGAATCCAACCTTGGTGAATGGCCTGACTACCACCGATAAACTGACGGGTAAAGTGTTTGGTGTCTAAATCGGCTTGCTCGATGATAATTTTGGTAAAATCAATGTCCAACTCCTCGGCCACAATCATCGGCATCGACGTTTTTACCCCCTGTCCGCCTTCGGGATTAGGAGACATGATTTTGATGACATTGTCGGCTGTGATTTTTACAAAACCGTTTAGTTCATTAAAATCAAGTGGCAGATTTCCAGTGATTACAGAAGTATCAGCCGATTTAAAACTGGATAAAAAACTGATACTCAACATGAATCCCCCACCTGAGAGGGCAGAGGATTTGAGAAAAGAGCGGCGACTAACAGCCTCCCGCTCCGCGCGGCGTACCGTCCCAATGGGGGAACCATTATTATCTTGATTTTTCATACCTGCAAACTGAAAAGCCACGAATACACAAATTATGAGCGCATTCGTGGCAATTTATTTAAAAGTTTTTTTACGACTTTGGCTTTTCAATATCTACCTTAAAAGGCTGATTGTAATAACGTTTGCCCGTCGTTTGAAACAACGCATTGGCGACTGCCCCAAACACAGGCGGGAACGGTGGCTCACCAAGTCCCGTCGGGTCAACTTCGCTTTGCACAAAATGAACGTCTATTTTCTTTGGTGCTTCGTTGTGGCGAATCATGCGGTAGTTATGAAAATTAGTTTGCTCTGCTGCCCCGTCTTTGTGCGTTAGAGCACCATAAAACGAATTTCCAATACCGTCCACCACGGCTCCCTGCACCATATTGCGAGCAGCATCAGGGTTGACTACCACCCCGCAATCAACGGCAGAAGTAACGGCTTCTACATACGGCTGACCGTCTTTCATGACCATATCCACGACGTGACCGGCATACGAAGCATGGCAAAAATAGGCTGCTACGCCTCGCTTTTTACCCGCATTTTCGGGTTTGCCCCAACCTGATTTTTCTTTCAATAATTCTAAAACACCGATATATCGGGCGGCGTCGTAATCGTTGTTTTTGCCTACCGGATTCGCTTTTGCCTTTTTCAACAATTCCAAACGCATTTCGATAGGGTCTTTGCCCATCGCCTCAGCCACTTCATCCAAAAACGACTGCTCGGCGGCCGCATTAAAATTGGAACGCGGCGCTCTAAATGCCCCAATCGTGATGTTCGACGGAATTTCCCAGCCTTCGGCCAAATAATTGTCCACCGCACCCGCAGGAAAACGATTGGCGTGAACGGGGTTTTCGGGGATTCCTCCGCCTTTAACATGGAAACCAATCAAGTTCTTATTGGCATCCAACGCCGCCCGATACGTAGCGGTGTACATGGGTCGGTAAATTCCGTACGTCATGTCATCCTCCCGCGTATAAATCAGCTTGACGGGGGCTTTCATTTTTTGAGAAATTCGAGCCGCTTCATACACATACGACCCGTAGGCCCTGCGTCCAAAACCTCCCCCCATGCGCGTCATTTGGATTTCGATTTTATCGGCAGGGAGGTTTAACAATTTTACAAGAGTTGGCTCCATCCAGCCTGGTGCTTGCAGAGGTCCCGCTACCAAGGCTTTGTCTTCTTGTACGTGCGCAAAGAAGTTCATTGGTTCCATGCAATTATGCGCCAAAAACGGCGCATTATAAGTCCGTTCAATGATTTGAGCCGCATTTTTAAAGGCTGTTTCAGGGTCCCCGTCTTTTCTAAGTTGTTGGGCTGGCTTTGCGGCATATTCTGCCATCATCTCAAATTGCGCACTTGTGGTTTCTAATCGACCTGGCACGGTTACTTCACGTTTTCCACCTCTGCCCATCATGGTATCTTTCACATCACCGGCCGCTTCCCATTGGAAAACTATTTTTTTACGGGCGTTCATGACCTCCCACGTAGAATTTCCCACAATGGCCACCATTTCATTAAAGGTACGTGTGTCAAACCCAGCCTGTTCATACCCCTCGTCGTAGAGTTTAAAGCTGAAAATATCTTTGATACCTGGCATTTTTTTAGCAGCTGTAGCATCAAAAGACTTTAATTTCATCCCAAAGGCTGGTGGGTGCTGAATCATAGCAATGAGCATCCCCTCTACTTTGTAATCCATACCAAAAAGTGGTTTGCCCGTCACTACTTTTACGCCTTCGGTATTTTTTTGAGAATGTTTTACTATTGAAAAATCTTTTACGGCTTTCAATTTTACCTCTTTCGGCACAGGCAGGGTAGCGGCTTGGGTAGCCATTTCGCCATATTTTGCCGACTTTCCACTTGAATGTGATAAAACGCCTGCTTTGGTGGTAATTTCAGCAGCTGGAACGCCCCATGTTTGCGCGGCGGCTTCGACAAGCATTTGGCGAGCCGCCGCTCCTGCATTTCGGAGCGGTTTCCAGTACATTCTTACGGAGTTGCTTCCGCCCGTAAACTGCGAGCCGTATTTCACATTGTCGTGGGTGCTCATTTCTACCACCACATTTTTCCAATCTGCATCTAATTCCTCAGCCACCAGCATCGGCAACGAAGTCATTACGTTTTGTCCAAACTCAGGATTCGGGCAAAGGATTTTAATGACATTATCGGGCGTAATTTTGATGTAGGCGGCCAATTCTGACCATACTGGCTCAGGTAGGTTCAGCTCGGCTGCTTTTTCGGCCGCTTTCGCACTTGAAAACCAACTGAAACTGAGCATCATCCCGCCGCCAGTAAGAGCCGAAGATTTTAGAAAGGAACGGCGCGAAACAGCCCCCTGCCCCCCAATGGGGGAATTCTTTATAGTAGTATCTTGATTTTTCATGTAAGTTCCGGATATTTGAAAATTATGAAGAATAAATAGGTTTCCGCAATAAACTCCCCAATGGGGGTTAGGGAGCTTATTTTTTACCCCCATTGGGGGCAAGGGGGCTTGCACTCTTTATCGCCTCCTTAATCCTCAAATATGTCCCGCACCGGCAAATGTTCCCGCTCATGGCAGCGTCAATATCGGCATCACTCGGATTCGGATTGCTTTTAAGCAGAGCCGTTGCCGTCATAATTTGACCCGTCTGACAATAGCCACACTGCGCTACGTCGTGTTCAAGCCATGCCTTTTGGACGGGGTGGTCCCCTTTCTCAGAAAGACCTTCAATGGTTGTGATTTCTTGTTTGCCAATCGCCGATACCGGCAACACGCACGAACGTACGGCATTACCGTCTAAGTGGATAGTGCAAGCGCCGCATTGGGCCATACCGCAGCCAAACTTAGTGCCTACCATATTGAGGCTATCGCGCAAAACCCACAGCATGGGTGTGCTTGGATCCACATCCACTTGGCGGGGTTTGCCATTGATTTTTAGATTATACTTTGCCATGAACAGAAATAGGTTAAAAAATTTAACAAAAATATACAGGATATTCTATAAAAAACAACACATTTCAATTTAAAACTTACGAAAATCAAACAGAAACAACACGAATCCGCTACTATTGTTTCCCAAGCCTTAAAATAGGCTTAAAGCATCTTTATTTTCTGCAACCACCTCTTTACTTCTGCCTGTGCGGCGGTCTCTTTTTCTCCTTTAATTTCTAAAAGCACACCATCTCTTTCCACACCACCTTTGGTTGAAAAACCTTCCAATACGCGGCTGTTGGGACATAGTTCCTTTAATGTATCAAAGCTGCTGCCAATCCCATAGCCTGCATTGGTATTAAAAGGAATGACTGTTTTTCCTTTTAGGTCATACTGCCGCAGAAAACTTTTCATGGGTGGCGGCAATCTCATGCCCCAAGTAGGAAAGCCCACAAACACCACATCGTATTGACCAATGCTATCAATCTGTGTTTTAAGTGACGGCAAATACCCCGTTTCATTTTCTTTGGCTACCTGCTGCACCGTTTCCGTATAGTTTTCGGGATATGGCTTTTCCAATTCCAATGCCACCAAGTCCCCTCCTATCATTTTATGAATGATTTCCGCAATGGCTTTGGTATTGCTGGTTCGGGACAAATACACAATCAGTATCTTTTTTTCAGTTACTGGCGTTTGTGCCGTCGAACAACCCGATACGCAGCAAACCGCAATTGCAATAAACAAAGAGAATACAAAACGGTTTTTCATAAATCAATCACTTCTTTATCTGATGCGTATCTCGCACACTACTGAATGTCAAAGCCAACATTTTCCAATTTTCACCTTGTTTTTGATATACTTCGGTTACGGTAAATTCAGTGATAACCTCATTTCCTCTCACCATAGCTACCAAGGTAATTCTGTTCCAGACGATGGCGGTATTTCCTGAAAGCTCTATGGCGGTATCATGGACTTTGGCTTCTTTGTACCAAATACTTCCCGTTTTGATGATTTCGAGTTCTTCGTCGGTTTTCCAGGTGCCGCTCATGTGAACAAACTTGGCTTTGGCATCAAATAAGTCTTTTAATTTATCCACGTTTTTATCCGCCATCCACTGCCATTTATCTTTGGAAAGCTGTGCGACAGTTTGTTCGTCTTTGTTTGTATTTTGCTGTGCCATAGCTTGTTGTAGTCCGAAAATTAGAATTGCTAAAATTAAGTTTTTCATTTTTTAGATTTGATTAAACTTTAAGTTGGGACATAGATCCGAAAGTGCTCGGGAACGCAGATTTACATAGATTTTTAATTCATCGCTTATCACTCATCATTTATCACTCTTTCTCCCAACCATTTGACCATAGCGGGGTCTCGGTGGTCAAAGAAACTGCTTGTTTTTGTATCCAATGTTTTGATTGTTTCCATCTCTTCGGCACTGAGTTCAAAGTCGAAAATGTTAAAATTCTCTTCCATTCTTTCCTTGCGAACCGATTTCGGGATGGCCACTACGCCTCTTTGCGTAAGCCAACGCAATACCACCTGTGCAATGGTTTTATTGTGTTTTTGGCCTATTGCACCCAATGCTTCATTCTGAAAAAGGTTGTTTTTGCCTTCGGCAAACGGTCCCCAAGATTCAATCTGCACCTTGTTCTCTACCATAAATTGCTGATTGTCAATTTGCTGATTGAATGGGTGCGTTTCTACTTGATTGACCGCAGGAATGATTTCGTTATGAACTATCAAATCTATGAGCCTATCAGGATGAAAATTGCTAACGCCGATGGCTCTGATTCGGCCTTCTTTGTACAAGTCCTGCATGGCTCGCCAAGAACCATACACATCGCCGAAAGGCTGGTGCATCAGATAAAGGTCGAGGTAATCTAATTGTAATTCTTTTAAAGATTTATCAAAAGCTCTTTTTGTCCCTTCGTAGCCATTCGACTGAATCCAGAGTTTGGTAGTTATGAATAAATCTTCTCTTGCTATGCCACTATTTTTGATTGCATTGCCTACTGCAATTTCATTCTGATAAGAAGCGGCAGTATCAATCAAACGATAGCCTACGCTGATAGCGTCCAACACACTTTTTTCATATTCTTCTAAATCTGGAATTTGGAACACGCCAAAACCCAAAATGGGCATTTCTACTCCGTTGTTTAATTGTACTGTTTGCATAATTTTGTTTATCTCATGTAAATGGAACGCAGATGACGCTGATGCTTCACAACGCTGATTTACGCCGATTATCTGTACAAATCATTCATTAATCGTCATTAGTGAAATCGTAAATCGCCTTATATTCCTCTCGACTGTATTTTTCCTCTATTTTTCATCGCTTTCTCAATAACATCCAATCTTGCCTTGCGAGGGTCGGGCTTTGGCACTATTTTCCCGTCCATTTCTATATCAAGCATATCATAGTTTTTATTATTGTAAAGTGGCCAATTTGGTAAACCTTCACCATTAGGATTACCTGTTTTGGCAAAATTTGCCCAATAAGCACACATTACTCTTGCTAATTCTTTTTCAGTATCAGTAGGCTCTCCTTGTGAACCCCAACGAGATTTTAAGGTATTAAATGCAAACGAAATATCAGAACCATGCCCTGCACCATAAGGCGAGCGTTGTTGAGCTGCTGTCGGAACATACCCAAATTGAAATACATAAGCAGCCGAACCCTTGGCGAGTGTTGCTCTTGCTGCCATGCGAGCAGGTTCTCCCCAAACCCAATCGGTATTAAATTTGGCGATTACTTCTTCAAATTTCTTGCTACCATCGGCATCATAAGCCGCTTTTGCTTCGGTTGCTAAGTCGCCAAAAGAAGCAAATAATTCCTCTTTTGTTTTTGCATTGCTTACAAATGCTCCGCCGATTTAGGCACTGCAATTGCCTATCATCATGGGCATTTTGGGTTGCTTACCAGCCAAATAAGCCGTTTCTGCTGTTTGGGTAACTAATTTTCCGTCAAAAATTGGTCCTGAATAAATCCGAAGTCCATTAGCTCCGTTGGTTTCACGTCCACCATCAATGATGCTATCGGCTGGCATTGCACGAAGTTTCGCCAAAGCTGCGGCGTCTGTGCCTTCAATGCCCTTCGATTGAGCGAAGTTTACACCAATGGTTTCGGCAGATACTTTGTAAAATGTATCGGCATCTTCTTTGTTGATGGGTCTGCCTGTCAATACGCCATCTCTTCCACCACCCGAATGACTGATTACTTTATGAAAAAGTCCTTTGGCAGCGGGAATCGTCAATAATGAATGAACGGAAACACCACCTGCCGAAAAACCAAAAATGGTTACATTATTTGGGTCGCCACCAAAGGCAGCAATATTTTTTTGAATCCATTGCAATGCCGCAATCTGATCCATAAAACCATAATTTCCTTTATATTCGTTAGGGTGTTCTTTGCTCAAAGCTGGGTGAGCGAAATATCCCATACGTCCCAATCGGTAGTTAATATTTACCAAAATGACACCATTTTTGTTTAATGAATGCCCGTAATTTTGAGGGCTTGAAGCACTTCCGCCCGTAAAACCACCCCCATAAATCCACACCATCACGGGTAATTTTGAGTTTTCAGTAGCATTAGCAGGTTTCCAGACATTCAGAAACAGGCAATCTTCAGAAGAATTGGGATTCATTTTTGGGGCATTAGGTCCCCAACCTGCTTGGGCACAGTCTTTACATTGTTTTGTAGCGTCCAATTCACTTTCCCAGTTTTTGACAGGTTGCGGTGGTCGCCAACGAAACTCACCTACGGGCGGAGCAGCAAAAGGAATTCCCTTGAAAACAGCCGACTCGCCATCTGTTACGCCACGAACAATGTCGTTGGCTGTCTTAACTTTTGGGGCATCGGTCTGGGCCTTTAAGGAAAAGGCAAAAAGAAGTAAGAATCCGAAGATTATTTTTTTCATGATTGAATATTAATTTACCCTACAAAGGTCTTTCCTATTTACTCTTCCTTTGGTATAAAAATTACTGCTTTTTCTACCATTTTTACGGATTATGGCTCATCTCGCTCATTCAGTATTGCAGAACTGTTAACTTTGTTTCAAACAATTACCCGTCATGGAACTTCTATTTCCAATCAATCAAATCAGTAAGTACAACGCCGACAATAATCACAAAACACTACACCCTTTGGTGAGCGTTATTGATTTTTCAAAAGCCAACCTCAGAAATTGGGGAGATGCTGATA
>JBDHXS010000003.1:0-34020 GCA_039810845.1 Runella sp.
TTACCAATTCCAGCCCGTAGGTTTTGAGGTAATCGGCATCCCCCAATCGTTCTCGTATCGGAAAAGCTTCCCACTGCGCACGGTTGTCAAATTTGAACGAGCCCCCGTTCATTACCGAGGCCGACGGTGGGCGATACGCCGCACTTACCGACTGTATTTCGGGGTATTGAAGCAAGGCGTTTTTAAACGCCGTGAGGGCTGTGGGAGAAGGGTCGGGTAGGTTGACGACCAATACGTTGTCTTTTTTAAAACCCAAATCCGATTGCTCCACGTACTTCATTTGCCTCGTTACGACCATTGTACCAATAAGTAAGGCTTGACAAATAGCAAATTGCACCACAATCATCGACTGTCGCAGGGAAAAACCTCCCTTTGTCGGCAGAAATCCTTTTCCTTTTAATGCCTGCCAGGGGCTAAAGCCCGACATCATAAACGCAGGATAACCGCCCGCCAATCCAATGATACCTACCAAAAGTACCGTCAAAAATAGCGCCGCTTGGGCATCGAGGGTAAACGCCAAATTCAGTCCAAGCCATTGATTAACAAATGGTAACACGAGCGCGACCAAAAGCGCTGCCCCGACTGATGCCGTTGTCACAATCAGCGCAGTTTCCAATAAAAATTGACGCATTACTTGCCATTTTGTACTTCCCAACGTTTTGCGAATGCCAATTTCTTTAGCCCGACTCAACGACTGTGCCGTGGCTAAATTGATAAAATTGAGGCAGGCAATTAGAATTAAAAACGCACCAATCCATCCCAGCGACCACAGTAACGAGCGCTGTATCAACGCTCCACCCGTTCGTTTTACATCGAAATGCACCTCTGCTAATGGTTGAACCTGAAACTGAAAAACCGAAGCATCTTTGCCATAGTGTTTTTGAGCAAGCGTAGGAAAAGCCGCTGCCACCTGAGCCGCCGAACTTGGGTTTTTGAGCGTAAGATAAACGCGGTCGGTAGAGTTGAGTGCCCACCAATCGTTCAAGTTTTGGTCGGGAAGTAGATACGAGAACGTGCCCATCGAAATAAACAACTGCACATCGTTGTTGGTCGTGCGTGGCGGATCGGCTACAATTCCCGTGACTTTTACTTTGGTCAAATGATTCAAATCCAGCACTTTACCGATGGACTCTTCGTTACCAAAGTATTTTTTTGCCCAAGTTTCGGTAAGTACTACGGTATTGGGTTCGCGAAGGGATGTCTTGGGGTTTCCTTTAAGCCACTGATAATCAAAAATATCAAACCATTCTGACTCGATAAAAGCGCCCGTATTTTGTTCTAAAAACCGTTGCGAAGTTCCATTTTGGGGAACAGGAAGGCTTACGGTCAGCTCACGCAATGTTTTCAACGAAGCCGCTTGCTCTACTTGCGAAAACCCATCGCGAAGCGCCTTCGCCATCGGAAGAGGTGCTTCGGGGTACGTTTCTACGGAGCCGTCTTCTAAGTGCAAATCTAACACGACGCGAAAGATACGGTCGAACCGATGGTGGTGGCGGTCGGTACTGAGATGATACGAAATAAAGACAAAAGTTAGGATTCCTCCCGCCATTCCAACGGTGAGGCCCAAGACGTTAAGAGCAGTGTACGTACGATAGCGATGTAGGTTGCGTAGCGCAATGGTGAGGTAGTTTTTGAGCATAAAATAACAGCGGCTTTATTTTATCTCGAAATTACTCAGAACCTTCTACAGACGACCGTTAAAAAATGTTAAGTGTTTTTATAAGCCCTTCCAAGTTTTGGAAGGGCTTGTCTCCCCTACTCTGCTTTCAGCGATTTTACAGGATTGCCCAAGGCCGCTTTGATGGATTGAAAACTGACGGTGAAAAAGGCGATTAGAATCGACAATGCCGCTGCAATCACAAACGTCCAAACACTGATGTCGATACGGTAAGGATAATTTTCGAGCCACTGTTTGATGGCATAATAAGCCACGGGAAAGGCAAAAACAAATGATAAACTGACCAGTTTCAAAAAATCAGCCGAAAGTAGCGTTGTGATGCTTGCCACCGACGCGCCCAATACTTTGCGGATACCGATTTCTTTGGTGCGTCGTTCGGCCGAGAGGGTAGCCAAACCGAAAAGGCCAATGCACGAAATAAAAATCGTCAGAATCGCGCCAAAAAGCATGATTTGTTTCCATTTGGCTTCGGCTTCGTAGCGTTTTTCATTTTCTTCGTCCATAAACTTATACTCGTACGGATTCGTTGGGAAGAGTTTTTTGTACGTTTTGGCAAGATGGTTTAGGCTCGCCGTTTCGCTTCCTTCTTTGATTTTAATAAATACCTGTCCGTACTGATTCCCTGGCTTCATCGTAAACAACTGCGGCTTGATTTCTGAGGTAAGTGATTCAAAGTGAAAATCTTTCACCACGCCAATCACCTTGTATTTTTCGCCTTCGTTATACCAAAAATCCACCACTTGCCCCAACGGGTTTGTCCAACCTGCTTTTTTCACAAAAGTCTCATTGACCAATATCGACGAAGTAGAATCAGAATTAAACTCCGCCGAAAAATTTCGCCCTTTGATAATCGGGATTTGTAACAGCGGAAAGTAGGTAGCATCTACGGTTTCATAGGCAAAATTAATTTCGGTTTGACCGTTTACTTTGGCAATTGTGTACCAGCCTCCACCGTTTTTAGGGGCTACGTCCCGTATGTTTTGATTTTTCAGTAGTTCATCTTTAAAAACCTTCGCTTCATTCCGACTCAAACCCGACTTGTTCACCATTACAATACCTTTGTCGTTATAACCTAAATCTTTGTTGGTCAAATAGTTGAACTGAGAATAAATGGTAAGCGTCGCAATGATTAAAAACGAAGCCAACGCAAACTGCAATACCACCAAGCCTTTTTGGAGGTAGTTTTTGCCCGAAAGGTTGAAGCGGCTGTAAAGCGTTTGAACAGGATTATAATTGGATAAAACCAACGCAGGATAAAAGCCCGCCAAAAGCCCTGTGACCAAAAACAAAGCGATATAACCCGCCACTAAGTTAGCATCAAACAAATACGAGAACGCTAACGCTTTGTTGGAAAGCTCATTGAAGGTTGGCAACACCATTTGTACCAACAACAGCGCAAATCCAAAGGCCAAAAAGCACAGAATAAACGATTCACCCAAAAATTGCATCATCAACTGCCCACGCCCGCCTCCAACGACCTTGCGTACCCCAATTTCTTTAGCCCGTTTGAGCGAGCGCGCCACCGTTAGATTCACGAAGTTGATGCACGCAATGAGTAAAATAAACAGCGCAATACCCGAAAGAATATATGAAAACATTGGGTTGCTCGCATCCACCAAGCCATTTTGGGCAGGCATATCTTTATTTAAGTGCATATCAGTAAAGGCTTGCAGCATATATTCTGTTTTGCTCTGCGGCCCAAATCGCTTTGTTTCTTCTTCCAACGCTTGTTTTGCATCCTTTTGAAAAATACGGTTCATGGTGGCCTCTACTTTTTTGAGATTGGCATTGGGTTGGAGCACGACAAACGTATTTTGGAAGAAATTAAACCAATTACTTTCATTGGCCATCTCTTCTTTGCTAACCACATAAGGAAAAAGAAAGTCAAACTTAATCGAAGAATTTTGAGGGCATTTTTTGGCAATTCCCGTCACGGTATAGGGTTCAAATTCCTTTGAATCTCCTTGCGGATTTCGAACTAAAAGGGTTTTTCCTAACGCGTTGGTAGTTCCAAACTGTTTTTCGGCCATTTCTTCCGAAAGCACTACTGATTTTGGTTCTCTTAACGCCGTAGTAGGATTTCCGCTGACAAGTGGGAACGAAAACAGCGCAAAAAAACTGCTATCGGCATAAAATGATTCAAAACTTTTGACTTCTGTTCCCACTTTGATATCACTTCGGTTGCTTTGGTAACACACCGACATTTTGATTTCGGGAACACCCGCCGCAAATTTAGGCCCTTGCAAGTACCCTGTATGGGTGTTGTAAGACTGAAAAACCCCCGCAGGTGTAAACTGTTTGCTCGTAATGCGATAGATGTGGGGATTGTTGGCATGAAACCGATCAAAACTCACCTCGTCTTTGGTATAAAGCATGATCAGCATGGCTGCCGCCAAGCCAATACTTAGCCCAATGACGTTGATAGACGAATACACCTTGTTATGCGCCAAGGTTCGAAAAGCGATGGTGAAGTAATTGCGTAACATAGATGGCTGAATTAAAAAAGGGTTATTGTAAGCTTGTTTTCTCTCGCGACGACGAACAAAAGGAGGCAATACCGATGCGACATTGAGTAAATAACGCCACGTGGCTTGGCGTTTTCCTGCCCGCTCGTACCAGTAGGCGTATAATTCATCCAAATCACCTTCTACTTCTTCGAGGGTATCTTCGGGGTGAAACCAAATAAGGCATTTCCTTGCCCAATAAGGCGGTAAGCATACATCAGGTTTCATGAATTATTCAGATCGTAAGGATTTTACCGGATTCAGTAAGGCGGCTTTAATGGCCTGAAAACTCACCGTCAACAGCGTAATGCCAAGGGCGCTCAAACCTGCCAATGCGAATATCCACCATTCAACTTCAATTCGATATGCAAAATCTTTTAGCCATTGATTCATGGCATACCAAGCGATGGGTGAAGCGAGCGCCAAGGCAATCAGAACCAATTTCAGGAAATGTGCCGACAGCAAAGCAATAATGCTGCTGACCGAAGCACCCAGCACTTTTCGAACGCCGATTTCTTTGGTACGCTGTTCGGCAGTATAGGTGGCTAACCCAAATAAGCCTAAGCAAGCGATGAAAATGGTCAGTCCCGAAAATAGCATCAGCACCTGCCCGATTTTTTGTTCACTGAGGTAAACCTGCTCAAATCGATCATCCAAAAAAGAATAGGTAAAAGGCGCGGCAGAGGCAAACGAATTCCATTGTTGTTTCAACGAGGTCAGCAATTTTGGTAAATCATTGGTACGGGTCTTTACCAAAATATTTCCTGAATTATTGCCTAAAAACATGACCAAAGGAGCAATTTTTTCTCGTAAAGATTGAAAATGGAAGTCGCTTACCACGCCGATGACGCGATAGTATTTTTTGGTGCCGTCGCCTTCAATACTGCCGATTAATTCTTGCCCAATTGGATTTTTTTGCCATCCCAGCGCCTTGACGGCAGTTTCGTTCAGGACAACGGCAGAAGAATCGGAAGAAAAACTTTTTGAAAAATTGCGTCCCTGAACCATACGCATACCCAATGTAGAAATGTATTCATAATCAACCCTATAGCGTCGGCTCACAACCCCTTTGTCGGGATTTTCTTTGGTCATTACCGCACCATTATCTACACTGGAAGCACCTACCGGCACATCGCCAGAGATACTCCCAGAGATTACCTGTGGGTATTGGAGGAGCTTTTCACGGAATACCGATTCATTTTTTTGAAGCATGTAGGTATCATGAATAACCAACACCTGCTCACGGTCAAAACCGACTTTTTGGGCTTGCATATACCGTAATTGGCGGTCGGCAGTAACGGTGGCTATGATGAGCGTAATGGTGATAAAAAATTGAAATACCACCAATCCACTCCGTAAATTCAAGCCATCTCTTCGTGTTGTTTTTTGACCTTTTAAAACCAAAACGGGTTTGAAAGAAGAGAGGTAAAAAGCGGGATAACTACCGGCCAATGCACCCACTAATAAAGTGCAAGCCACTAAACTTGTCGCTACTAAAGGGCTGATTAATACATCTAGTGAGAGCATTTTGCCCGTGAGTTGGTTAAAGGGAGATAGCGTTAGTCCCACGATTAATAATCCGACAATCAATGCAATGACTGACATTAAAATTGATTCGATTAGGAATTGTTGCTGCAATTGCCCTTTGGCCGAACCCAGCGCCTTGCGAACGCCCACCTCACGAGCGCGGCGGGCGGCGGTGGCAGTCGATAAATTCATAAAATTCACGCAGGCAATCAGTAGCATAAACACCGCGATGGATGTCAGGATATATACGTACCTAATATCGCCCGGTGGGGATAACTCACGGCCTTGGAAAGGAGAATTCAAATGAATGTCGGTCAGGGGTTGGAGAAAAATGCCGAAATCATCGCCCTTGTCACGGAACTGTTTTGCGCTGATTCCCAAGTATTTTTGTATTTCCGACCCAATGTACTTTTCGGCCAATCGGGAAATTTTGGGCTCCAGTTGCCTGTAATCATATTTTTCGGGCAAAACCAAATAGGTGTAAAAATTCATGCTGTTCAACCAACCGATTTTTTTGGCTTCTTCGGAGCCTGCTAATGAAGCCAACATATCGAACCGAAAATGCGAATTCTCCGGTACTTTGCTCACAACGCCCGTTATTCGGTAAGGGGTTTTACTACTTCCGAACCCCAGTGATTTGCCCATTGGGTCAGCCTTTCCAAAGTATTTTCGGGCGATTTCTTCCGTAATTACCAACGTATTTGGCTCCTTTAGGGCGGTTTTAGGATTGCCTTTCAGAAAAGGAATAGAGAAAACCTGAAAGAAAGTCGAATCTGAATACAGAATATAATCTTCTTTAAAAGCGGTAGTCCCGTAACTTACAAATCGGCTTCCCTGATTTCGTATACGCGTGACTTCCTGTATTTCAGGATATTCGTTTATGAGATCTTGAGCAACTGATGGCCCCAACGTCGGTTCGTCAACGTCTTCACCGTTCAATCGTAAATTGATGGCGACCCGAACGATTCGGTCGGCTTTGGCATTGTATCGGTCGTAGGACAGTTCATTCTCTATATAAAGAAAAATAAGCAGACAGGTAGCCAAACCGATGGCCAACCCAACGATGTTGATGCTGGTAGAAACTTTCTGCCGCTTCAAATTGCGGAAAGCGATGGTGAAATAATTTCGAATCATGACAGGCTGTATGTTTGAGGTGGTTCGGTATTCTTGTTTTCGCTGACGTCGTTTTACAAAAGGAGGCAAGACCGATACTACATTCAGCAGGTAGCGCATAGTGGCTTGCCGTTTTCCTGACCTTTTGTACCAATACACATAGAGTTCATTTAAGTCGCCTTCGACCTCTTCGATGGTTTCTTCTGGATGAAACCAAACGAGTAGCTTGTGTAACCAACGTGGCGGTAAACCGTGCGGCTGGTTTGCATTTGACGCACTCATAAACCGCTCAGTCGAAGTTTAGTCGGTGGCATTAGCTGCCAAAGTTGTTTGCGCAGTTGTTGGATTTCCTGCAACGCACGGTTTCCCAGCGCCGTAACGTGAAAAAGGCGCTTTCGCCGACCGCCGCGTTCGTTCGTCGCACCACCAAGTTCGGAACCGACAAAACCTTTTTCTTCCAACCGAATGAGCGTATTGTGCACCGTTCCAAAAGTCACGACCCGCCCTGTGTGTTCTTCCAACGCCTGACTGACCGTGACGCCATACGCCTCTCCATCGAGAATGGCTACCATCAGCAAAACAACTTCCTCAAATTCGCCTAAATAGGTTCGACGCATGGGTATGATGATTAGTTTATATTTTATCGTACAAATCCGTGCCAGAAAAAAAAGAGACTGTTTCAAAAGTCTGACAATACCAAATTATCTTCGCTTTCACCTCATCCCAACCCTTCTCCTTTCTGGAGAAGGGCCTAAAAAGTCCCCCTCTACTGAAAGGAGAGGGGGATTTAGGGGGTGAGGTTGAAGAATAGACGCAAAAGAAAATTTGGTAACAACGACTTTCAAAACAGCTTCTTTTTGAAAACCTCCTGTCCGTTTACGGACAATTGCTGTCCTACGGTGGACAAGTGAGTTTCGGAATAGACCTTCTAAGTTTTAAAAACTTGGAAGGTCTGTTTATTTGCCAATCCTACTCTGACCTCAAGCTCTTCACAGGATTGGCCAATGCTGCCCGAATGGCTTGAAAAACAACCGATATAAGGGCAATGGCCAAGGCAAAAAACGAAGCCAAACCTAGGTGCCACCACTGCACCTCCACTCGGTAAGCAAAAGATTGGAGTAGCTTTGTACCTAACCAGTACGAGATTGGCAGCGCAATAAACAAGGCAATAATGACCAATTTCATAAAATCGGCCGAAAGCAGGGCTGTGATGTTAGCAACACTCGCTCCTAGGGTTTTGCGGATACCGATTTCCTTGGTACGTTGTTTGGCCACGAGTGAAATCAACCCAAAAATCCCTGCACAGGCCGTCAAAATGGCAATCAGGGTAACAAAACCCGTCATTTGTAAAATATTGCTAATTGATTCATAGACTTTATTTACTTCTTCATCAAGGTAAAAATGGTCTAAGCCGCGTCGGGCAGGAATCTTTTTAAAACGCGCTTCAAGTTGGCTCACCAGTTCTTTGCCTTTGGCTTCGTCGGTCAAGCGCACCGTCAGGTAACTCGACAGTTGCTGTTTTCCGCCGTACCAATGCAACAACGGTTCGACTTCATCTTTCAGGCTTTGGTAATGAAAATCTTTTGTCACCCCAATCACCGTATAAACCGCGTCGTTGTTGTTTTGGCGAATGCGTTTTCCCACGGCAGTCTGCCACCCAAACGCCTTCATGGCGGCTTCGTTGATAACTACCGCATTATTGGCCGAATCGGCGGAGTTGTCACGAAAACCACGCCCTTCAATCATTGGTACTTTGAGGGTTTCAAAATACTTTTCACCCCCACTTACGTGCCGAAGGTTTATTTTTTTTACATCGTTTCCCTCAGGATAATAACTATTGAAGTTTTGCCAATACCGCATCGGTACCACTTCCGAGGTCGTAAACGAGACTACATTGGGATTTTGGCGTAATTGGTCCAAAATCACGCGTCCTTCTGAGACTGCCGTGGTTTCATTTTTATAGGCCAAATCGGTTTGAAACACCAATACATTTTTTCTGTCAAAACCAAGGTCGGCACTTTTCATAAAACTCACCTGCTGACGAAGCCCAATCGTTCCAACAATAAGCACCACTGCCAACACAAACTGAAGCACAATAAGGCTGTTTTGGCGCAAACGACCTTGGAGCGGGTCAGCCGATAGTTTGCCTTTGACGGCCTCGGTGGTGTTGAGGCTCATCAAGTAACGCGCAGGATACGTACCTGCAATGAACGTCACCAACATGGTAATGCCAACAATGGTCAGAACCGTTGGATAGTCTTGCGTCCAAGAAATATGTAATTGCATGTTTTGTTTACGCAATTCATTGAACGACGGAATCAAGTAATATACCGCAAACACGCTCGCCAACACCAGTGAAAGCAACATCACGAGGCCAGATTCTGTCCAAAATTGCCGCAACACAATGCCCCTACTTGCCCCTACCACTTGTCGCACAGCCACTTCTTTGACCCGAGGCAAGGCCGCTGCCATGTTGAGGTTAATGAGGTTGATACTAATGATGAGCAACAGAAAGACCGCAATGCCCACCGCGCCATAAATCAAGTTTTTAAACGTTGGATTTTGGTCGTGAATGTAATGGGTAAATGCGCTTAGGTGTAAGGTTTGTTTTTGGGAATCGGGCGAAAAATGGGTTTTGACCAAAGTCGGCAACTTCGCTTCTAAGGCCGCTTTATTTGCCCCTTTTTTGAGTACCACAAACACATTGGCAAATGTATTGTACCAATCGGCACTTTCCTTAAAGGAAGCTTGCTGTTCCAGAATCGTTATCGGTAGCAACGCTTCAAATTGCTGCGACGAATTGGCGGGAAGTTCGGCCAATACACCCGACACTTTCATGGGGAGTGTATCATCGAGCGTGATGGTTTTTCCAACAGGATTACCCTCGCCAAAAAGGTGCAAAGCCGTTTTTTCACCAATCACCAACGAGTTTCTGTCGCGTAGGGCGGTAGCAGGATTTCCGTATTTGAGTGGAAAACTGAAAACGTCAAAAAAGGTAGAATCAACAAACAGCGAACGCGGCTGTACATCTTTGGTTGCGTGGTGCATCCACGGCCAATACCACGACTGAACGTGGGTGCCTGTTTCGATTTCGGGGTAATCGTTCAGTAATTGTCCCAAAATAGGATAGACGGTATTGGTATGCGTTTTACCTCCCGATTCCGTTTGAATGTAAAAAAGGTGGTCGGATTTTTCATGAAAAGCATCAAATGTGAGGCCTTTTTCGGCAAACAATACCAGCACAACCACGCAAGCCATGCCGATGGACATTCCGAGTAAGTTAATACCCGTAAAAAGGCGGTTTTTCCAAAGATTCCGTAGCGCGATTTTGAGATGATTCTGTAACATATTCTTTAGATACAAAGATGAATTTACTCCGATTTTAACGTTGTCACAGGATTTACCAAGGCAGCCTTCAATGTCTGATAGCTAACTGTAAACAGAGAAATAGCCACAATCGCGATGCCCGCAACAGCAAAACTTTCCCAACCCACCTCGGTGCGATACACAAAACCTTCGAGCCATTTGTTCATGGCATAATACGACAAAGGAGACGCGATGGCAAGTGCAACCAAAACGGGTTTTAGAAACTCTTTGGAAAGCAAGGTCGTGATACCGACCACACTGGCACCCAGCACTTTCCGAACGCCGATTTCTTTGGTACGCTGCTCGGCAGTAAACATCGCCAGCCCAAACAACCCCAAACAGCTGAGAAGAATGGCAATCAGCGTAAACGAATTGATAATTTTACGAAGCGTTTTTTCCTCTGAATACTGCTTCTGAAGGTCGTCGTCCAAAAACGAATATTGCAGCGGTACGGTCGGGATGAGTTTTTTCCAGATTTTTTCCACGTTGGCAAACAGGCTTTCATAATTGTCGGCTTGCACGTCGAGAACCATGTATTCGGGTTGCGAACTGTAATGCGTCATCACGGGTGTCATTTCGTCTTTGAGCGAATTGTTGATGTACGCTTTATGCACCCCAATGACGTTAAAGGCTTCGATATTGTCTCCCGCCCCCGTGAACACCTGCGTACCCACAGCCGTCTCCACCGTCAAATTCAAATCTTTCACGCTTTTCTCGCTCAAAATCACTTGATTATTGGTATCAGCTGGCGTGAAGTTTCGGCCTGCAATGAGTTGGATGCCAAGGGTTTTGAAAAAGCCTTCGTCAACGACGTTGTTTTTGATTAAAACACCTTTGTCCATGGTTCCCCCCGACTTGAAGACCAGCATATCCTGCAAAAACTGTTGCGAAGGATAATACCGAACTCCTCCGATATTCTTAATCTGATGTTGGGTCAATAATTCGTTTTTCAGCGCTGTGAAGTGCTTTTGCGCGTTTTCGTTGGAGACAGACACCACGACTTTCTGCTTTTTGTCAAATCCCAAATCCTTGTTTTGCATAAAATCCAACTGCTTCGAAATCACCAACACCCCGATAATGAGCACAATGGCAATCGAAAATTGAAAAACAACCAAGCCTTTGCGAAGAACGACCGAAGCGGGATTGAACTTAAACGTTCCCTTCAACACACTTACGGGTTTGAAACTCGACAAATAAAGGGCTGGGTAAATACCTGCCAATAATCCCGTGGCCACCGCTACCAACACCGTAATCAATAAAATATCAAGGTTTTGGGTAATATTAAGCGCTAACGTACTGTCGGTAAGTGAATTTAGAAACGGCAAAAGGAGCTTGACAATTGGCAATGCCAAGAAAATAGAAATAAAAGCAATCAACATCGACTCGCCCAAAAACTGCCCAATCAACACCGACCTAAAGGCGCCAACGGCTTTTCTAACACCCACTTCTTTGGCGCGGCGCACCGAGCGGGCCGTAGTCAGATTGACAAAATTGATGCAAGCAATCAGTTGAATAAAAGCAGCGATGGTCAATAAAATGTACAGAAACGAAATATCAGACACTTTATCCGTTTGGTTCGTTATGCCTTTTGAATACAGGTGAATGTCCGTCATTTTTTGCAGAAAAACGACCTTTTTCATCCCCAGCTCCGCAATTCTTTTTCCGCCATAACGCTGCAATAGCGCAGGCATTTTGGCGTTTACACTTTCGGGATTGACGTTGGGTTTGAGCTTTACGTACGAATAAATAAAGTTATTGCCGCCCCATTCGGTGTTGTTTCTAGCAAACTCTCCAAGCCCACCGCTGTTTAGGCTTACCAAAAAGCTGGGTCGAAGGTGCGATTTACCAAAACTATCGTCATATACTCCCGTCACGGTGAGGGTAGTGGTATTGAGATTGTTACCAACTTTGATGCGTTTGTTGATGGCTTTTTCTTGGCCAAAAAGCTTTTCCGCAATCGTCTTTGAAAGCACCACGGTATAAGGTGCGTCCAACGAGTGTTCTGGCGCCCCTTCTACAAATTGGTAAGTGAAGACGTTGAAAAACGTAGAATCCACCAAAAAGCCTTTGTCGTCAATGAACGTTTCGGTTTTTCCTTCAACCCCCAAAAGGTTGTTTTTTGCGGTAAAAAAATTGAGCACCCGCGTATATTCCACCACTTCGGGAAAGTCCTTTTTCATGGTAGGCGCGATGATGGGCGAACTCGTAGCGCTGTTGAACATGGGCTGGTCGCCGCCGTTGTGTAAGATATTTGTGCGGAGGCGGTAAATGTTCTCAGCGTCTTTGTGGTAGTTGTCGTAGCCAAATTGGTCTTTGACGTACAACAAAATATACAAGCAGCACACCGTCCCGACGGTTAGGCCGAGAATATTGAGTGAGCTGAACATCTTGTGGAGAACCAGGTTCCGAAAAGCGATTTTTAAATAATTGATTAACATGGTTGGGCTGTATAAAAAAGTGGTTGAAAACTCCGTTTTTTTACGTTTTAAGGCAAAAGGACGAATAAAACTCAGGACATTCCATACGTACTGACGACGCGCGATTTCCTCCCCAAACAGGGCTACTTGGCGCTGATAACGCTCATGCAGGTCTCCCTGTACCTCTTCCAAAAGGTGAGGCGCACAAAAGAATTCGAGCAGGCGTTCGGCCCAGCGGGGTGGTTTTGTGTTCATGGTCAATTTATTCGCTTATATCATCATTCCAAAAGCTGGCAAAGACTGTGGGGCAATCGAATCCCACAAACGGTTTCGTTGTTCGCGGACTTCTTGCAAGGTTTTGCTCCCCAGTACGGTTACACTAAATAAGCGCTTACGACGCCCGCCACGCTCGGCGGTAGCATCGCCCATTTTCGACGATAGCATTCCTTTTTCTTCAAGCCGGTGCAAGGCCGCATGTACCGCACTGATGCTCACATTTCGTCCCGTTTGTCGGTCTAACTCGTCGGTGATGGCTATTCCGTAAGCTCCTTCACCAAGAATAGCCACTGTCAAGAGTACAATTTCTTCAAACTCGCCTAAATACGTTCGTTTCATAATTGAATATCGTTGTTCTAAAAGAGGAGAGGCATTACTTCAACTTTTGTAGAATTAATACTTCCAAAAAAGGTTCAACCTCAAAACAAAGGTTGAACCTTCTTCAAACACCCAAGGCTATTTTTTCAAGCCCAGCTCTTGTTCTATTTTTTCAATGATGTTGTTGCGCTCTTTTTCTGATTTATCGGCGGCATTGATTGTCCGTTCGTAAATCACCTCTTCACCGTCTTTATTAAAACGGTAACGCATAAAAAGCTCGCCCGTTTCCGAGTTATATTTTACCTCTTTTTCAAACCCATCTTTCAACGGTTTGGGCGCAATATACCCACTACGGTCATACCCATCCGAATACGTTACTCCCGAAGGAGGAGTTGGTGGAGTCGGAGGAATTGGTGGTGTTGGAGGAGTAGGCGGTGTGGGTGGAACAGGTGGGACCAGTGGTTTGGGCGCTTCAATGCCCAATGAGTCAAAAATATGAGTTCGCAGTTCTTTTCGTTCCGTCTTACTTAAATGAGCAACGTCGTAAGTTCGGTCAAAATTAATAGAACGACCATCTATAGTACCATGGATGCGGATAGACATTGTTTTACCATCGTCATTGGTGCTGCTACTGATAGAGCGGTGTTGTTGGGCCATAACCAACGAACTCATTAGGGTTAAGCTGATAATTGAGATAGTTTTCATGTTTGGGATGGTCTGTTAAATTTATTCGGATTTTAATGATTTTACTGGATTCATTAATGATGCTCGAATTGCCTGAGAGCTTACTGTAAGCAAAGCAATAACGACGGCAGCAATAGCAGCTAAGGCAAAATACCACCACTGTATCTCAATGCGATAGGCGTATTTTTCGAGCCAGTTTTTCAAAAAATACCAAGCTACTGGAAACGCAATTAGGGTAGCTATCAATACTAACTTAATAAAATCGAGAGAGAGCATTCCTACCAGATTGAAGATAGTAGCTCCAAGTACTTTGCGCACGCCAATTTCTTTGGTGCGTTGCTCTGCCGTAAAGGCTGCCAATCCAAACAGCCCTAAACACGAGATGAAAATCGCCAGAAAGGCAAAGTAATTGGATAGTTTGCTGACTACGTTTTCGCTTTTGTATTGATTGGCATATTCTTGGTCGGCAAACAAATAGTTAAAGGGAAAATTAGAATTGAATCTCTTAAAAACTTTCTCGGTACTTGCTATGGCTTTGGGCGTTTGTCCTGGTTCAGTACGGACAATGACTACCCCCCAATTTTCGGTTTTGGGTTGTAAGCGTAAAATCAGCGGTTCGATGGCAGCGTGAAGGGTATTGTAATGAAAATCTTTCATCAAACCTACGATGGTACCTTTGCGTCCCCACATGGTCATTTCTTTTCCAACGGGGTCTTTGTAGCCCATTTTCTTCGCACTTGCTTCATTAATCAGGTAGTTGGTAGTGTCGGTGCCGTATTCAGGGCCGAAATCCCTTCCGTCAATAAGTTTTATGCCCATCGTTTTGATGTAATCATAAGAAATGGCATTGTTAGCGAAAAGCAACAGCTGCGTAGTATCTTTTCCGGGCCAGCTAACTCCCTGCGTCGAAGAGCCTACTTCGAGTGGCGTTGATTGCGAGCAAGTAACCGACTTGATACCTGGCTGATTTTGTAATTCCTGCTTAAACGTGGCAAAATTTTTGGCTAAATCTCCTTCTAAAGGCAGATAAAGCAAGTTTTCACGGTTAAATCCAATGTTTTTGGTTTGAATATACTCAATCTGCCGATAGACGATAATCATGCCCACAATGAGAATAATTGACAGACAAAATTGAAACACAACTAGTCCTTTTCGGAAATAAGTAGCACTTGGTTTGAATTTTAATGCTCCTTTTAATACGACGACTGGATTGAGTGAAGACATAAATAAAGCAGGATAACTCCCCGCGACCAGCCCTGTCAGGAGCGTAAATGCCAAGAGTATTAACAGAAAAGAAGGGTCAGCGAAGTTGAGACTTAGTTGCTTTTCGGTAAGTGTATTGAAGATGGGTAATAATAAAAAGACAATGAAGATAGAAAACAGTAAAGCAAAAAAGGCGATTAAAATAGCTTCGCCGATAAATTGCCCAATCAATATCGTTTTAGCAGCTCCGACTACTTTGCGGACACCCACTTCTTTGGCCCGTTTGACCGATCGCGCCGTGGCCAAATTCATAAAATTAATACAGGCAATGGCCAAAATAACAATGGCTATAATCGAAAAAATTTGGACGTACTCAATCCGTCCGCCGTTTTGTTTGCCCGAATCCCAGTTGGAGTATAGGTAAGATTCGGGAAAAGATTGCAGAAATAATTCTACGTTGCTGTCCTTGTTTTTGGACTTGATATAGCCTTTAATTTTGGCATTTACTTTGGCCAAAGAAGCATTTTTAGAAAGTAATACGTAGCAGCGAGGCCCGTTGTTACCCCATTCTTTGGCCCAATTGTTGTTTTTAAGCCAACGGTCGAAGCTCATCAAAAAATCGAACTTGATGGAAGTTTGTTTAGGAAGTTCTTGTAGCACTCCTGTTACCATTACATCCTCTTTTCCATCAATCCGAATCGTTTTGCCCAACGGGTCTTGGTTGGAAAAATATTTTTGAGCGAGTTTTTTAGAAATAACGACGCCATCTGGGCGTTTTAGGGCTGTTTTAGCATCTCCTTTTTCAAGCTTAAAGCTAAACATGGTCAGAAAATCGCCTTGTACGTAGCGGCCTTTTTCTTTGTCGAAATTATTGCCTACCGTAAAAAGCGGAGCTTCTTCCCACAAAAACTGACTGGCTTTTTCGATTTCAGGAATATCTTTCACGATGTTTTCAGCCAAAATTCCTGGGGTAGAAGCATAGGTCTCTATCTTGCCCGAATAATACTGATTTTCCATCACACGGTAAAGGCGAGTGCTATTGGTATGAAAGGCATCCATGGCTACTTCGTCCTGCACCCAGAGCATAATCATAAGGCTGCACGCCACTCCCAAGGCCAAACCCGTGATGTTGATAAAACTGTAAACCTTGTTTTTAAGCAGGTTTCTTAGGGCAATTTTAAGGTAGTTACGTATCATAGCTGTATGGTTTATATGGGAGAAAGGATTTACGGAATAAGGAACAAGTACGTTCTTCGTAAATCCTTTTTTCTTATTCTGGTTTTACTCTGATCTTAAGCTTTTCACAGGATTCATCAAAGCGGCTCGCATGGCGTAGTAGCCAATTGTGAAAATGGCAATCAAAAAAACTAAGGCAAAAAACAGAGCCATTAGTCCATAATTGAGCGCTGTATGAAACACAAAAACACTGTTGAAGAGCCTGCCGCCTACATAGCCAAGTGGTAGGGCGATGACTCCCGCAATGAGGAGTAATTTCATAAAACTCCACGATAGGATTTCTACAATTTCCAAAACGGAGGCTCCTATCACTTTACGGATACCGATTTCTTTGATACGTTTTTCGGTGCTGTAGATCACCATTCCGAGCAATCCCATAATGGCAATGACAAAAATGACCAGCGACGCCATGCCCATCATTTTCATGTCTTCAGCAGGATAATAGCGGTCATACATTTCTTTTTCATACCATGAGTATCCTATTTCTTGATAAGGATATTGTTTTTTCCAGATGCTTTTCATTTCTGCCAAAAATGCATCCTGCGGGGTATTATCTATTGTTTTTATGGATAAAATCTGAAACCGGGAAGGGTTGTATTGGAACACCAACGGTTCTATTTGAAATTGGTAATTGAAATGACAGAAATTCTGGATTACACCTACTATCTGTACTTCGCTTTGGTTATTGATAAAAACAGTTTTACCAATAGCTTCGCGAGGTGTGCCGAGTTGAAGTTTTTGTACCGCTTTTTCATTGATAATGACAAATCGACTTGCCGAATCGGAGCTTGAAATGGGTAAATTCTGACCCGCTACGAATTTCAACTGCATATTTTCAATAAAATTTCGGTCAGTTGCATAATAATATGCCGCCTGATTTTCTTCCTGCTTTTTGGCTTTAATGGCATATTCGGCAGGCAAGCTACCAAAGGGCATCGAAGCCAAACCTATCTTTTCTACACTTTTGTTTTTGGTAATTTCATCCATCAGCAAAGTGTAATTTTTATCACTGAGAGTAAGATTAAAAATGCCTTTTCGATTAAAATTATCATTCTCAGTCGCCATGTAGTTAAATTGATTGTACATGTGCCCAATCTGAAAAATGAACCCCATCGTAACCACAAATTGAATGACTGTCAGGCTTTTGCGGAAAGTGATTTTGCCGAAAGTTGCGGGAGAAAGTTCTCCTTTCAGCACTTGGGTCGGCTGGAAACTCGATAAGATCCAAGCGGGAAGGCTGCCTGCGGTAATACCTAACAATAAGGTGAATACGATGAAAACGACCCAAATGACGGTTTGATGATCTACTTCCCAGATGAGCCATTGGACATGAATGGTTTGCTTCATCAATGACAAAATGAGAGTGCCGATAAAAAAGGCCAAAAACGAAATGACGACAGCTTCGCAGATGAATTGAAGAATTAATTGCCTGCGCACAGCTCCCATTACTTTGCGTACGCCCACCTCTCTGGAACGGCTCAGAGAGCGGGCCAATGTCAGATTGGTGTAATTGAAACCTGCTAAGAGTAAGATCATCAGCGGTATGGAGAAATTGAAAATGATATCATTCCAACTTTCTACGTAAGGATTATAACGGAGGTCTTCGGTACTGGGTGAAATGTCGGCCAGTACCTGTTTTCGGAACTCGTTCTTCTTCTTGGCAAAAGCGATATTTGGATTCGTTTTTTGAGCAATTTGCTGAATAGCCATATCCAAGGATTGAGGCTTAGCATTGGCCCGTAATTTGACGAACGTGTGACTTTTATACTCGCCCCAAGACTTGGGGTTTGCAGCTTCTTTAGTAAGGTTTTGATAGGTAGCCATCGAAACCATCACATCGCTTTTAAACTGTGTTTGTTTCTTAAACGGCTTTAAAACACCCGTAATTTTAAACGCTCCGTAGGTAGGATGAGTAAGCGTTTTGCCGACTGGATTCACTTCATTAAAGAATCGCTCCGCCATTTCATGGGTCAAAACCAGAGAATTAGGCTCAATCGGATAACTTCCTTTCTCTAATACGAAATTGAAAATTTCAAAAAAAGCCGGCTCCGCATAAATCATATTCACGCGCAATGCTTTCAATTGAGTATTGAGTTCCCAACCAAAATCACGCACTACTTTGGTAGCTTTTTCGATACTTGGATAGTTATTTTTCAGATTGTCGGCCAACAAAAATGGTGAGGAAGCATAGCTTAATTTTCCGCCCTCATTGGTTTTTTCATCAGTAATGATGCGATAAATGCGATTGGAGTCAGCATGAAAATTATCAAATTCAAAAGTGCTTTGTAAGTGCATCAAAGCAAGCAAGGCAAAAGGAATTGCCAAGCCCAGTCCCATGATATTAATGAAAGAAAAAAGCTTATTCTTCCAAAGGTTCCTAATGGCGATTTTGAAATAGTTTTTTATCATAGCTGTATGGAATTTCAAAAACAATGGAAAAGGCAGAGGAACGTTGTCCCATGCCTTTACTTATGTTATTTAATATGGCGAGCGTATGAGATTATACGCGTACTTTTTCTGTCACGACTTTGCCGTCGAATAGGTTCACAATCCGGTGGGCAAAACCTGCGTCATAAGGTGAGTGAGTTACCATGATGATGCTTGTACCCTCGTCGTTGAGTTGAGTCAGGAGTTTCATTACTTCTTCACCATTGGCTGAGTCGAGGTTTCCTGTAGGCTCATCGGCCAAAATCAGTTTAGGTTTGGCTACTACTGCGCGGGCAATCGCCGTACGTTGCTGCTGCCCACCGGATAGTTGTTGAGGGAAGTGATTGCGACGGTGCATGATATTCATGCGGGTCAATACGGCTTCAACATTCTCTTTGCGTTGTGCCGCTGGTACTTTTAAATATAATAGAGGTAATTCGACGTTTTCATAAACGGTCAATTCGTCAATTAGGTTAAAGCTCTGAAATACAAAGCCAATATTGCCTTTGCGCAACTGGGCTCGTTGGCGCTCGGATAACTGGGCAACCTCCGTACCGTGAAAATCATAACTGCCTTCGGATGGGTTATCCAATAAGCCCAAAATATTGAGCAAAGTAGATTTTCCACAACCTGAAGGACCCATGATGGCGACAAATTCTCCATCGTTAACTTGTAGGTCTATTCCATTCAGAGCTGTTGTTTCAACTTCTTCTGTAGTGAAGATTTTTTGAAGGTTGGTTGTTTTTATCATATCAAGCCCCCTAACCCCCAATGGGGGAACGCCAGGGTCAGCGGTTTTGTGTGTTTATGTTTTTTTGAAATAATTAACTGTTTAAGCCCCCATCGGACGGTGCCGCAACGGCGTACCGTGCCACTGCAAGGTTTGGGGGCTTGTATATTACTTCATTTCCAATACTTCCTTATCACCAAAGTTGGCATAAGAACTTGTAATTACTTTTTCTCCCGATTGAAGACCTTCTAAGACTTCATAAAACTCAGGATTTTTGCGTCCAAGTGTGATATTACGTTTGATGGCTCTTTTACCACTGTTGTCTAATACATATACCCAGTTACCACCAGTATCAGAGAAGAATCCACCCACTGGTAATAGCAATGCTTTTTCAGCTTTGCCTAATTCTAATCGAATAGGACTGGATTGGCCACGTTTGATTCCTTCGGGGGCTCCTTTAGGGAAACTCATATCCACTTCAAAACGACCATTTCTTACTTCTGGATAAATACGTGTGATTTGGAGGGCATGTTCTTTTCCATTGAAATCAAAATTACCCATTAATCCCACAAAAATGCGTGAAATGTAATGTTCATCAATGGCAACGCGCATTTTAAAGCCGTTTAAATCGTCTATTTGTCCAATGTTTTGGCCTTGGCTGATGTTAGAACCTACTTCTACATCAATTGATGAAAGCATACCGCCTACGGGAGCTTTTACTACTAAGTTGTCAAGTGTTTGGCGCCAAAGTTCTACGTTTTTCTGAGTACGAGATAGAGTTCCTTCCAATTGTGCGATTTGCATCTTGGCATTCTCTTCTTGATAAGTTTGCGATTCGGTTTCGATTTCGCGCTGTTTTACCAAAAGTTCATAATCACGTTTCGATTTCAAATATTCAGACTCTGGAACTACTTTGTCTTTAAACAATTTTTGATTGCGGTCATAAATATCTTTGGCTTGGTCAATTCTAAAATCAAGGTCATTGAGTGTTCGGCGGATGGTAAACCGATTGACTCTTAATTGTTGACGTGTATTTTGAAGGTCGTTTACCAATCGGCTGGCTTCCGTTTCCGATTGCAAAAAGTTCAGTTTTAAGTTTTGGTTTTCAAGTTTGAGCAATACTTGACCTTGGCTCACCATACTTCCACCTTCCACGATTTTTTCTTTTACATATCCACCCACAATTGCATCAAGTCGGATGGTTTTTAGAGGTTGCACAACGCCAGTCACGACAATAAATTCATCAAAAGAACCTGTTGTAACGGCGGATACTGTCAGTTTCTCAGCTTCTACATTCAATTTTGAGCGTTTGTCTGCAAAAAATAATTGATAAACAATAAAAGCTAATAGTGCGCCTCCGCCGCCAAAAATAGCAATGCGTTGGGTATTCCAAAATTTCTTTTTCCGTACACGGTCCATTGAGCCTTGCGCATTACTACTTGTAGATTGACCGATGAGAGGATTTCTAACTTCCATGATTGATTAATTTGATCCGATTGATTTTAAAAATTTTAAACAAAATGGCTGTTAATAACAACGCCTTGTCTGGCTCACGCTTCTCTAACCTAACTAAATTTCTAAGTCCTTGTTTTTATGGCTGTATGAGTTCTGAGTACTATTCTTCCAATACCCGTGCCAGTAACGTAAGTTGTTGGTTATTAGGGGTTTGTTTTTGGTGTGGGAATTTGAAATTGTCCGTTTTCGGACAAGCGTTGTACGGGTTTGGACAAGATTTAAAAGTGCCTTCTGGCTTAAGGGTTGATAATGAGATATTTTGTATTTTGGCACTCTTATTGGGTAAAGTAAATTATTGAGAAAAAGAACCTTTATTTGCAGGATTCTCTAATTTGCTCATTTAGAATTATTTCAAATGCTGACAGCCAAAATACTAATCGTTGACGACGATGTGGACGTCTTGAGTGCGGCCAAGTTAATGCTTAAACGTCATTTTAGTCAGGTGGATATCGAAAAAAATCCACAACGTATTCCTTTTTTAGTGACCAATGGCAATTATGACGCCATCTTGCTCGACATGAACTTCACGCGCGATGTCATCAGCGGCAAGGAAGGTTTCGACTGGCTGGATCGTATTCTTGATATTGACCCTTTGGCAGTAGTCGTACTTTTTACCGCTTACGGTGACGTTGAAATGGCAGTTCGTGCTATGAAATCGGGAGCTATGGATTTTGTCTTGAAGCCTTGGGAAAATGAAAAACTTCTTGCTACAATGCAGGCAGCTGTCGAAAAAAGAGCAGCTGGGAAAGTGCAGGCAGGAGTCCAACCCTCCACCAATTCTGCGAAAACAACCTCAAAAATTGGAGCACCTCAAACTACTTTTTTAGCATCAAGTCCCATCATGAAACAACTCTATGACACCGTAGAGAGAGTGGCGATGACCGATGCGACCATCTTGATTTTGGGAGAAAATGGAACAGGGAAAAGCGACTTGGCACATCTTATTCACCAAAAATCCAACCGTTTAGATAAACCTTTTGTCATTGTAGATCTGGGGGCAATACCCGAAAGTTTGTTTGAAAGCGAGTTGTTTGGACACGTTAAAGGTGCTTTTACTGATGCCAAGGAAGACCGGGCTGGACGTTTTGAAGAAGCTCATGGAGGAACGTTGTTTTTGGATGAAATCGGGAATTTATCATTGCAGATGCAGGCTAAACTGCTTACTGTTTTACAAAATAGAACTGTGACGCGAGTGGGTTCTAACAAACCACGGACTGTGGATGTACGCATTATTTGTGCGACCAATCAACCTATTGGGCAAATGGTAGCCGAGCGCACCTTTCGGCAAGATTTACTTTATCGTATCAATACCATTGAATTACGTCTTCCTCCTTTACGTGAGCGACCCGAAGATATTATACCATTGGCAGAGTTGTTTTTGAAGCAATATCGCCATCAATATAAGCGCGTCGTAACCACCTTTAGTGCAGCGTTGGTCAAGCAGTTACAACGCTATAATTGGCCTGGTAATGTGCGAGAATTGAGAAGTGCGGTAGAAAGAGCGGTGATTTTGACGCAGCAAAGTACGTTACAACCTGAAGATTTCTTTCAAAATGCTTTTACTGAAACATCGCAGTTTACTGAAACGTATCAATTGGAAGAAATGGAGAAACAGTTGATTGTAAAAGCAATGAAAAAATACAACGGAAATATCACCGAAGTAGCTCGCGAATTGGGTCTTTCACGACAGGCGCTTTATCGGCGCATGGAAAAATACGAGCTATGAAGCATTTTTCAATTGGAGTTTTGTGGCGCGTTGGATGGCTGGTGATTTGTGTTGGAGCAGCGGTTTATTTTGGCGAAAAACAACAATGGACTATGGTTAGTCTGTTGGGGCTGTTAAGTGGCATTGCTACGTTGCAGTTATACCATTATGTGACCAATGTCAATCGTAAATTGGCTCGCTTTTTTGAATCGGTTAGGTATTCTGATTTTGCGGTAAAGTTTCGCTCCGATGATAAAATGGGGGAAAGCTTTCGCGAAATCAATCAACAATTCAATGAGGTATTGGAAGCTTTTCGCGTGGCTCGCGCTGAAAAAGAGGCCAATCTACAATACCTCAACACGATAGTTCAACAGATAAGTACAGGTCTTATCAGTTTTGGTAGCGACGGGCGTGTAGAACTCGTGAATAGTGCTGCACTCAAAATGCTGGGTATCTATCGTTTACGCCAATTAGAAGATTTACATGAACCACATCCGCAATTATTTACCTTGATTGCCACACTTCGTACGGGAGTCCGCCAGTTGTACCAAACTTCTGATGACGAATCTTTATCAGTTCAAGCAACACAAATACAATTACGTGGGAAAGTATTGCGGATTGTAGTTCTTCAAAATATTCAATCAGAATTGCAGCAAAAAGAAATCGAAGCTTGGCAAAACCTTACGCGAGTATTGCGGCATGAGATTATGAACTCACTTACACCGATATTGTCATTAGTAGGGACGATGAAAGAAATTGTGCAACTGGATATTACGCCCGAAATCCCCGAGAATGAAGGAGTACAGGATTTGACAGAAGCCCTTCAAACGTTGGAAAAACGCAGTGCAGGTATTATCCAATTTGTAAATGCCTACCGCGATTTTACTACCTTACCTAAACCTGTTTTTGTAGAAATGCCCGCAAAAGAGCTTCTTAATGGTGTTCTACAACTTTTTCAAAAAAGCTTGCAGGAGGCATTCATTGTTACCAACGTGACTATTTTACCCGAAACACTTATCCTTACAGCAGATGCCGATCAAGTAGAACAAGTACTTATCAATTTAATCAAAAATGCCATTGAAGCCTTGCAGGGGCATTCGCATCCTACTATCAGTATTCGTGGGTATTCGGATATGAATCAACGCGTTTATATTGAAATTTCAGATAATGGATTGGGGATTGAACCAGAAGCTTTAGAGCGAATTTTTATTCCTTTTTATACGACTAAAAAAACAGGCTCTGGCATTGGTCTTAGCCTCTCACGTCAAATTTTACAGCAGCATGGTGGCTCGCTGACGGTCTCTTCGGAGGTAGGAAGAGGTACTACGTTTGTGATGGTGTTGTAGGAAATTTTTGATTGAGTCGTTAAAATAGTCTTAGTGACTCAAATTGTCCACCAAGCACTAATTTTGAGTCTGCTTTGAGCCAATCATCCAAAAGAGTGGCATACACTTGCCTGAAATCTAATTTGTACTTCAAATCACCATTGTCCAAATCTGTAAGGTCGGGGGCTTCATTCAAAATAGGACGAGTCCGTTTGGGACCTCCAATCAAAAATACGTTGTTGGCTGTTCCGTGATCGGTACCGCTTGAAGCATTTTGCTTGACACGTCTTCCAAATTCACTGAAGGTCATTATTATTACATCTTCCAAACGACTGTTGGCTGTCAGGTCATTGACAAATACATTGACTGCCTCAGCGTATTGACGCAAGAGCCTGTCCTGCTGGTCATTTTGACGAATGTGTGTATCAAAACCGGATAACGAAACATAATAAACGCTGGTACTTACGCCCGACGTAATGAGTTCGGCAATGGTTTTTAAGCTTTTTCCCAGTTCAGTAGTCGGATACATCATACGCGACTTATTGACCTTTGCCTTGCTATGAACATACTCAGCAGAAGATACTGTTTCGGCCAATGTTTTGTACAAGTAGGCTACATTATCGTGATCGTCAGCGGGTGGAATCGCCCCTATATTTTTTACAATAGCACTTTTGGTTTGACCGTACAGTTTTTCAGGATTTTGAAGAGATAAACCATTGACTTGTTTCCCTTTCAAAGCCAAACTCAGTGTGTCGTCAATTTCTAAGGCTCGGTGCGGCAAACAACTTTGACCTTTACATTGGGCATCCAAATAACGGCCAATCCAGCCAGTGGATAAATATTGGTCGGAGTCACTTCCTGTTTGCCAAATATCCATAGAACGAAAATGGGAACGGTCAGGATTGGGATAACCAACATTGTTAATGACAGAAACTAAACCATTATCGTACAACTCTTTAATTTTTTCAAGTGCGGGATTAAAGCCAATTTCGTCATTAAGACGTAAAACGTTTTCCTTTTTAACAGCGATAGAAGGCCGTTCGCGGTAGTAAATATCGTTGCGAAAAGGGACTACCGTATTAAGCCCGTCGTTTCCACCCGAGAGCTGAATGATGACGACTGATTTCCCATTTAAGGATTGTTGGCCTAAATGTTGTCGTTCATAGGCTTTCAAAAACTGCGGAATCAATAATGAACCTGCAGTGGTAAAAGCGGAGTTTCTTAAAAATTCACGGCGTTTCATGATACTATTATGGGTTGATTATAAGTCAGTTATTAGGTTTGATACATATTAATACACCTGATATTCTGGGAGTCCCATGATTGTAATGGTGAGTTGCTTTATGCGTTCTGTTCGATCCTTACTGACTATTTGATTTTCAATGGTTTTTAATAATAAACTGTTAATAGGCACTTGTAACAAATAAGATGCCAATGTTTTTCCGAGACTTTCTTCGGGTACTTTATCTAAGGCTTGAGCGAAGAGATTCCAATCCATCGTTACTTCAAATTTATTTTTTCGCTTAATAACCTCTTCGTTGGCATCTCCATTGTCTTTTACGCTTACATTGAGTGTTTCGTTGCGAAATAATACTTTTGGTAGCTGCATTCTTGTTAATAAGCTTGAACTGTCAATCCAGGCTTTTCCTCCTGGCCAGCCAGCTACATTGGGGGGATTGAAAAGTATCTGCCCTAATGCTTTTTGAGTATAAAGAACTGGAGTTTTATCTACAAAATCCAGGCTTAATGTACGCTGTAAGCCTGCTAATAGCTCTACTGGAGACTTAATTTGAGCACCTATATTGGCTGGGTCGTAAAACCAATCCGTAGTGAAAACATATTCCATCAAATCGGCAATGTCATAATCGCTACGAAAAAAACGGTTGGCCATACTGGCTACATGTTCTTCATTGATATGCTCATTCACAAAATACCGATATAGTTTGGTAGAGATAAAACGAGCTGTCTGTGGATTGGACAACAGCATTTCAATAACATCTTCACCTTGATAGTTTCCTGTTTTTCCAAATATTGTTTTTGAGCCATCATCATGAAAAAACTGACGAAACACAAACTCTCCCTGTAAATTAAAACCCCAACCAGTAAAAGCCCGAGCAGCCTCTTTGATGTCTGTTTCGGTATAGTTTCCTCTTCCCAATGTGAATAACTCCATTACTTCCCGAGCAAAATTTTCGTTGGGACTTTTTTTGCGATTTTGTTGATTATTAAGGAATTGAAGCATAGCTGCGTCTTTTGAAACAGCCATAAGCAAATCTCCAAACTTACCAAGGGCGTGTTTACGGAGCGTGTTGTTTTGCTGCTGAATAAAAGTGGCTAATTTGCTTCGGCAGGCAAAATGATTGTGCCAGAAAAGGGTCATTTTCTCTCGCAATACACCTTGGCTCTGCCCCATTCGTGTTACCCAGGCATCATTGAGATTACCAATCGTTTCGCGTTTTTCCTGAATGAGGTCTTTTAGTTGTTCCCGCATTTCTTCGCGGCTATTTACATCCGATTTAATACCCCTTTTGGCAGTTTTAAGTGCAATCCGAGGTTCTGTTTTTACAATCTCAAAAGACTCAGATTGGCGACTATCGTGTAAAAGATTTTTAACGAGCTGGCGCTGAGACTTGGATAAAGCCGCCTGCACTTCCATAGGCGAAGCCCCAAAACCGGCTCGCCAAAAGAGATGTTGTACATTACGTTGGTGTTGGGTAGCGTCCATTTACATTTTTATAATGTTTTGACGATTAGAGTAACTCTGTCGGCAGAAGGTTTAACTGTACCCGACAAAAAAATAACCCTGCCAAAATTTTGACAGGGTTATGGATGATATTTTAAGTGGTTGATTTTTACCAGAATACAGTATAAAGTATTGTTATCACTGCCACTACGATTGCTGCACCTACTGCAAAAGCGCCTTTGATTCTGAACATAGAGGCATCAATTTCGAGCCCTTTATCACTTGGTTTCCATAGACCCAAAGCTATCATAACAGCTACACAAATTAAAAACACAATGCCCATACGGTCTAAGAAAGGCACAGTTGACCAATCTGCTCCTGGGAGCCAATTGTTGTGCATTGAAAAGGCAAGTAAGAAACCACCCACAATGGCAAACATAGCACCCGCTGAATTGGTTTTTTTCCAGAAAAATCCTAAGATAAATGCAGCAAATACCCCTGGCGAAACCAACCCTGTCATTTCTTGAATAAACTGGAAGCCTCCTTTTTTATCAATACCCATATAAGGAGAAATAACAATCGCTAAAATCATGGCTACGACAATTGTAACACGGCCTATCCAAACCAATTTTTTTTCATCCGCTTCCTGAGCAATGTATTTTTTATAAATATCAAGGGTGAAAATAGTCGAAATACTGTTGGCTTTACCAGCCAATGAAGCTACAATTGCGGCAGTCAGGGCAGCAAATGAAAGCCCTTTCAAGCCCACAGGTAATAAGTTAAGAAGTACAGGATATGCTCGGTCTTGATTAAGCTCACCACCGTCCAACATTTCTATTTGGAATAACCCTTTTTGATATAAGGTATAAGCGGCAATTCCTGGCAATACCACAATAACAGGCATCAATAACTTTAGGAATGCTGCAAATAAAATTCCTTCGCGTGCAGTTTTCAAATCAGCACCAAGGGCGCGTTGAGTGATGTATTGGTTACAACCCCAGTAATTAAGATTTACAATCCACATACCACCAAACAACACCGTAAGGCCTGGAAGAGCCATGTATTGAGGATGTCCTTTTTGGAAAATCATGTGGAAATGGTCTTCTGATTTTTCGAGCATCGTTGAAAACGCCCCTGTTAAACCAGGTGTGCCAAATTCTTGCGAAACCAATTCCATGGCTAAGTAGGTAGTAGCCAAACCACCCAAAATCAAGAAAAATACCTGAATCACGTCGGTATATCCAATCACTTTCATGCCACCTATGGTGATAAAAATAGCAAAAATCGCCAATCCCCACATACAAACATTAAAGTCAATACCTGAAATAGTAGAAACCGCTAAAGCACCCAAAAATAAAATAGAAGTAAGATTCACCAAAACATATAAAAACAACCAGAAGATAGCCATAATCAAGCTGACGGTGGTATTATAACGTTTATTCAAAAATTGAGGCATCGTAAAAATTCGATTTTTGAGATAAATTGGCATAAAGAAAATGCCGACTACAAGTAATGTAGCAGCGGCCATCCATTCATAAGTAGCAATGGCCAAACCCATCAGGAATCCATTTCCAGACATGCCAATAAACTGTTCGGCAGAAATATTGGAAGCAATCAAAGACGCTCCGATTGCCCACCAAGTCAGTGAACCTTCAGCTAAGAAAAAGTCAGTTGTGCTGGCTTCTTTGGATTTTTTTCGTTGATAAATCCAGTAGCCGTAGCCAGCTACTACAATAAAATAAAACAAAAAGACTAAATAGTCGAGGGTTTGAAGTTTTTGCATTTGATATAAGTTGGAAGGTTAGTTGATAGGGTTTAAAAATGGCTTGCAAGATACTGAAATGTGCATAAAAACGTAGAAAAAATACTATTTTAGTGATAAGCTACAAAACAATAGTTCGATTTCCATGGATAAAAACACGGTCATTGAAGACCAACTTGAGAGCTTTTGATAGTACAGATTTTTCAGTATCTTTTCCAAGGGTAGCCATGTCGGTAGCAGTGAATCGGTGATCTACTTCTTTTACATCTTGGGCAATAATGGGCCCTTCATCCAAATTGTCATTGACGAAGTGAGCAGTAGCTCCTATAATTTTTACACCACGTTCATACGCCTGACGATAAGGATTAGCACCGATAAAAGCGGGTAAAAAAGAGTGATGAATATTGACAATACGATTGGAGTAATGTTTGACAAAATCCGAAGTTAAAACACGCATATATTTAGCTAAAACGAGGTACTCGGGCTGATAAACCTCAAGCGCTCGCAAGATCGCTTCCTCATGATCTTCACGGGTTTTGTGTTCATGTGAAATAAAATGAAATGGTATTCCAAACTTGCTGACCAGGGGCTGAAGTGTATTGTAATTACTTATAACAGCCTGAATGGTAGCGTCCAATTCATCGAAAGTATATCGAATGAGCAATTCACCTAAACAGTCATGCTCTTTGGTAACAAATACAACTATATCTTTCTTTTTTTTAGGGTTGAGTCGTAAATTTAGACCTGATGGAAGGGTTCGGTATAAATCATCCATGATTTTTTTGGGATCACCTTCACCCTCAAATTCAGTTCGCATAAAAAATTGCCCTGAAGGACTCACGTATTCATCTTGCCTGATAATATTTTGGTTGTGGTCATATAAGACATGCGTCACTTGATAGATAAGTCCCTTGTGATCAGGGCCATCCATAAGAAGAATATGTTTCACAGTTAAATTTAAGTTGAAAGTTGCTATACAATCAAAAGTACAAATAAAGGTAGTTTTTGCTTCTGTAAATCATTTTCACACGCTTTACTTATAAAAATCATACAGTGGAGTTTATATATCTGCATCGAAAATAAACTATTTAGCGTATAGTGTCTTGTGTGCCTTAACAGAATCAAATTCTTGGTAAAACAAATGCCCAAAGTTTTATCTGTGGCATGATTGTAGATGAAGTATCTTTGTTTCTAATTTATTTATCTGCAAATATGAAAGTTGCTAATCGCCTTATTTTCTGCTCATTGATAGCAGTAATCGTGTTTTCTTGTAAAGACAAAGAAGAAGCCCTTCCCGACCGAGGAAATTTGGCTGATTGGACAGACGCGACCCATGGAAAAGAAGCCGAACCAAACTATGCTGTTGTGTTTCCTCAGAATCAGGTAAATACGCTTGAAATTCGTATGACCAAAGATGATTGGACTGCCATCAGGGCAGATATGAAAATATTGAAAGGTAGTGATTTTGGGGTAGCAGGAGGAATGGGTGGAGGTGTAAACACCTCAACTGAACCAAAATACGTAGCAGTTTCAATGAAATTCAATGGAAAAGAGTGGTATAAAGTAGGCTTTCGATTGAAAGGGAATTCAAGTTTATCTTCCATTTGGCGGGCTGGAATTTACAAATTGCCTTTACGGTTGAAAATGGATGAATTTGAAGACCAATACCCCGAAATTCAAGATCAACGTTTTTATGGTTTCAAAGAACTCTCGTTATCACCTGCGTTTAAAGATAATTCGCTGATTCGGGAAAAAGTTACGGCTGATATTTTCCGAATGGCAGGCATTCCAGCGGCACAAACGGCATTCTATAAAATGTATATTGATTTTGGGGATGGACTGAAATACTGTGGCGTTTATACAATGCTTGAAACCATTGAAGATGAAATGCTAAAAGCACAATTTGGAGAAGATAAAGGAAATGTTTATAAACCAGAATCTACTTTTCAAGCGTTTAACCAAAGCCAATTTGAAAAGAAAAATAACGATGAAGTTGCAGATTGGAGTGATGTGAAATCAGCAATTACGGCTTTAAATGACCCAATACGAACAACGAATGCGACTCAATGGCGAGCCAATCTTGAAAAAACTTTTAATGTAGATCATTTCATCAAATGGTTAGCTGTTAATAGCACACTCGTAAATTGGGATACTTACGGGGCAATGGCTCACAACCATTATTTGTATAATCATTCAACCAAGAAATTGACTTGGATCCCTTGGGATAATAATGAAGCACTAACGAGTAATGTTCGTGTTCAATTGTCGTTGGCAGGAGTTGCTGCTAGTTGGCCGCTTATTCGTTATATTGCCGATGATGCAGTTTATTATGCCAAATACAAAGTGTATGTCAAAGAATTTAATGATAATGTGTTCACTGCAGCCAAAATGAATGAGTTGTTTGATAAAAATACATCTTTGATTACTCCTTTTGTAAATGGGACAGAAAAAGAGCAAGCCCCCTATTCTAATTTAACTAGTTTGGCAAACTTTACTGCTGCTTTACCTGTATTAAAGCAACATGTTATTAGTCGAAATCAGGCTGTAAGTGCTTTTGTGAAGTAACTAATAATAACACCTCAACTTACGCCTCTCTATTCTTTTGGCTTGCGTTCCAATTATGTATCCAGCTCGAATCGAAAGAAATCCATAGGAGTCTTTAACTTTGGGGTTTCCGCGTTGATTGCCAGGTTCGTTGCGTGCAGCAAAACCCACTGGTAATGTGGTTGGATTAAGTTCAGGGCGGCGGTCTGAAAGCTTTAGCGCCAATTCTGACATACCCGTAGGGTCAGGATATACGGTGCTTACATCATCTAAATAGTCTGAATTAGCAAAATTGTCACTCAGTTCTACGGCAAAACTCCAACGCTCATCATATTTCCAAGATACTCCAAAACCTATTATCCCAATTCTGGTAGAGCGATTATAAGATACTCCCTCGGTCATTAGCGGAGGTAAACTTTGCCATTTGTCTTCATATTTAGTTTTGGGATTTATACCAGTTATACCTAAACCACCAAATAAATAAGGTTTTAGGAAACGATCATCACTATACTGAAAAGCATCAATTTGCACAGCTAAATAACCCGCAGGATTATCAGAACGAAAAGAAAGATTGTTATACCAAATCGGCCCCCCTGCTTGTTTCCCCGATAACCGATATAAATCTACCTCGCCTCTTGCTGACAGGCGTTCTGTCAACCTATAGTTAAGAGCTATTGCTAAATGGGGTTGAATAAACCGAAGGTCTGTTTTAGCCCGCATGTCACCCATATAATAAGAGAGTCCCCCACCAAAGCTAAGTTTGACAATCCCGAAAGCAGGAACATTGCGGTAAAGATTACTATTGCGTTTTGTTTGCGCTAAAGTAGATTGACATGCGATTCCACATACCAAGATAATCGCCAATCGAACTTGTATATTTATCATGTTTTACGGGTTAATCCTCGTATTTCAAACTAACGAAAATGGTGCCAATCTTTATATCTTCTTTAGCTTTTATTTGAAGGAATGAACGCCAAAATTAAAAGCTTAAAATTATTTTATAAAAAACTTTAAGATATATATTGCTTTTTTGGCGAGAAATGCAGACCTTTGCGAGCCTTTTCGAAAGATAGTTTAGTAATTTCAATACGAAAATAGATTGGGTGAAGGTCCGAAAGGAAACCACATCTGAATTCAATAGCCTGGTTTTAGCGAACAATTAAGCTGTGCCACGTAATATGAAGTCAGATGTTCACGCGTCTGACTTTTTTTATTGCTACTTTTGAAAATAAAAAATTGATGTAATTTGGATTACTAAAATAGATTGCCGACCTTTGCAGTCCGTTTTACAAAATAAATTTTATAACCTGCTGTAAATCAAAAAGATGTCTGGTTTAATAGGAAAAAAAATCGGGATGACAAGCGTGTACACTGCGGACGGGCAGGCTCTGGCGTGTACAGTAATAGAAGCTGGTCCTTGTGTAGTAACACAGGTAAGAACCGAAGAAACTGATGGATACAAAGCTGTTCAGCTTGGTTTCGGTGAGAAAAAAGAAAAGCATACGACCCAGCCGCTCATGGGTCACTTCAAGAAAGCAGGAACAACTCCTAAACGTAAGTTAGTTGAGTTCAAAGAGTTTGAAGAAGGTCTTGTACTCGGTCAAGCATTGTCAGTAAATGATGTGTTTGTTGAAGGAGATTTTGTGGATGTCGTAGGGACTGTCAAAGGCCGCGGCTTTCAAGGTGTTGTCAAACGTCATGGTTTCGGGGGTGTAGGTGGTCAAACACACGGACAGCACAATCGTGCACGTCACCCAGGTTCTATTGGTGCTTGTTCGTTTCCTTCGCGAGTGTTCAAAGGTATTCGCATGGGGGGGCGTATGGGTAATAACCGAGTAAAGGTTCAAAACCTTAAAGTGTTGAAGGTAATCCCTGAGCAGAATCTCGTCGTTATCAGTGGCTCGGTGCCAGGTGCGAAGAATTCGTTTGTAATCATTGAAAAGTAATCAATCGCAAAGGCAAACCAAGACAATGGAACTTTCAGTAATAAATATAAAAGGGCAAGCCACTGGTAAAACAGTAGCTCTTTCCGATGAAGTGTTTGGTATTGAGCCAAATGAGCACGTAGTGTATTTAGATGTAAAGCAATATCTTGCGAATCAACGTCAGGGTACACACAAGTCAAAAGAACGTGCAGAGGTTTCTTACTCGACAAAAAAAATTAAGCGTCAAAAAGGTACAGGTGGGGCACGTGCAGGTTCTATAAAATCTCCTGTATTTGTTGGTGGTGGACGTGTATTTGGTCCAAAACCCCGTGATTATAGCTTTAAGCTTAATAAAAAAGTGAAGGTATTAGCACGTAAGTCTGTGCTTTCAGCAAAAGCTAAGTCAAATGGTATTTCTGTATTAGAGGATTTTACTTTTGAAGGTCCTAAGACAAAGCAATACCTTTCAATGTTAAGTGCGCTCTCGCTTGCTGGTAAAAAAACACTACTTATTTTACCAAACTATGACAATAATGTATTCTTGTCTGGGAGAAATATTCCCAAAACAAGCATTACTACTGCCGATGAGGTAAATACTTATGATCTCATTAATGCAGAAATTTTGTTGATTAGCGAAACTGCAGTGTCGAAGTTAGAAAATCTCTTGAACAAGTAAGACAATGAGTGTACTCAAACGACCGATATTAACCGAAAAAGCTACTGCGCTCAGCAACTTGGGTAAGTATGTATTTGAGGTATCTAAAACTGCCAATAAGATTGAAATCGCCAATGCCATTGAAAAAATGTATGGTGTAAGTGTAGCAAGCGTAGATACTATGCGTGCTATTGGCAGAAAAAAAACCAGAATGTCACGCGGCAAAGCTATAAGTGGTATTACTTCAACGTACAAAAAAGCCATTGTGACACTGAAGAAAGGCGAAGTGATAGATATCTACGCCGAGACTGTTTAAAATCGTTGAAGTAGCAAATAACTGAAAAAACAATGGGAGTCATTAAGCTCAAACCAACAACTCCGGGTCAGCGCTTTCGTACGGCTCCGTCGTTTGACGAAATTACGACCG
>JBDHXS010000004.1:0-31281 GCA_039810845.1 Runella sp.
AGTCATGTATAAATGTATATCCATTCATGTGAAAATGTATATTGAGTCATGTATAAATGTATATCCATTCATGTATAAACTCCAAACTGATAAAATGTATATTCATTCATGTGTGGATAAGTGCCTATTATACTGATAAGCAAATAGTTAAATGAAATTTTTTGTTGATAACTCAGCATAAAATGTATATCTATTCATGTAGAATCATTGTGACTAATTTCAAAAAATGAATACTGATATGAACCAATATACATTATTGTCAAAAATGTATATTGGTTCATTACTTAATAATGATTAATTGGTTGATAATCAATATCTTGTAAAGATATAATGTAAATGAATTTTGAGTGTATTTACTTTTTTTCTATGTTTGCTTGAATTCTAACCCTGACTGACCACTAATGGCAAAGAAGACCAATTCAGAATACATTGAAGACTTGCAGAATAATTCCGACGTGGTCATTCTGAATAATCCCATTGCAACGCCCACCTTTATACGTCAGTTGTCGAAAAGTAAAAAGGCTGAAATCAACGAAGTATATACCCCCAAGCTATTCTACGAAATAGCTTCACGCCTGAAACCCTCCGACTTAGAAAACCTGAGTAGAAATACAAACATAGTACTAACACTCGAAATTAAAGACTTTTTAAAAAGCATCCAAACGACCAATACATCGGGTTATTCGTATTTGATTGACTCAATTAAAATGCTTCAAACTACGCTCGTTGAATGGATAGAAGGTCGGGAAACCATCATCGTACCAATTATTTCGCAAAGTGTGCATAAGCACGATTCAGGGAAAATAGACCTCTATATTTCGCACGACTTGGCGAAGCAAATATTGCAAGTAAAAGAAACGGAGAATTTTAGCTTCTTCAAAAAAAATGTATTTGCCCTACAAACTACTCGCTCAATCAAGCTGTTCCCTTTTTTCAGTAGTTGGAAGAATTATGGTCGCCCGATAGATGTGGACTTGAAATCATTCAAGGAAAAACTGGGCTTCAATAAAGCTGTTTATTCCCGTTTTTCGTCGTTAAGAAAGCATGTTATTGACCCAGCCATTCACGAGATAAATGAGAAAACCGACTTGTTTGTAAAATATGAGCTGCTTGGTAATAATTTAGAATCAAAAAAACCAAGAGTAACAGGCATACGGTTTTGGGTGTGGGAAAAAAAGAACGTAAAGGCACTGGAAGAAAAGAAAGCCAAACAGGGTAGGGGAGAAGCCATCGTGGACGTGGACAAATACATTGAACAAGTAACAGCCGATTATAAAACTCGGCTACGCAAACACGCCGATGAATTTTATGACCGCCTCCTGGGTAATGCTGCCAACAAGACTCATTATGGAGAATTAGTTGCGAAATTTCAAGGTACGGCTCTGGTCAATCAGTTCAACATGATAACTGATGTGGAATGGATGATGAAAGAATTCTTCCGTATGTTTCCTTATCATGCCGAGTCATTGCGCTCGCTCTCTGCTATTCGTTCGCATATTGAAGTCACGGAACAGGAGTCTAAACAGAGAGGATTTTTACTCTATTTTGAATTAGATGAAGGGTTTGGTTTGAAGGTGACGAAGGCAGTTTAGTTTTTTCCGAAAATCATATAAACCATTCCGAAAATCTTGTAACAGCTCACCCGCCAGTGAGCTTTACTTTTGCAGTGTCAAATCTGTAAGCCAATGAAAATAATAACCGAAGAGAAAAAACGACAAATGACAGTGCCTGTCATAGGAATGACTTGTGCCGCCTGTGCGAGTAGTGTTGAAAATGTGTTGAGTAAACAAAAAGGAGTATTGGAATGTGCCGTAAATTTTGCTAATGAGTCTGCTCAAATTGTGTTTGACCCTTCTCAAACAACACCTGATAATCTCAAAAAATCGCTTCAAGCGGTTGGCTATGACTTGATTCTTGATACTGAAAAAGCCTCTGAAAAACAAGAAGAAATCAAAGCCAATCTATACGAAAGGCTCAAAGCAAACGTAATCTGGGCAGGAGTACTGACTTTCCCCGTGGTAGCCATCGGAATGTTTTTCATGGATATGCCCTATGCCAACCTAACTATGTTGGTCTTGACTACACCAATCTTGACGGTATTCGGACGCAGTTTTTTCATCAATACTTTGAAACAGGCTCGCTATCGAAAAGCGAATATGGATACGCTTGTGGCATTGAGTACGGGCATCGCTTACCTGTTTAGTCTTTTCAATACCTTGAATCCTGATTTTTGGCATAGCCGTGGCCTGCATGCTCACGTATATTATGAAGCGGCGGCTATGGTCATTGTGTTTATCATGCTCGGTAAATTGTTGGAGGAACGAGCCAAAGCCAACACCTCCTCTGCCATCAAAAAACTCATGGGGCTGCAACCCCGCACGGTTGGGATCATTGAAAACGGCGAAGAACGAGAAATCCCGATCAGTGAATTACGGGTGGGAGACCGAATCATTGTGAAGCCAGGCGATAAAATAGCAGTGGATGGGAAAGTGCTTTCAGGAACTTCCTTTGTGGACGAAAGTATGCTTTCAGGTGAACCCGTTCCCGTCGAAAAGAGCAAAGGGCATCAAGTGTATGCTGGTACGGTTAATCAGCAAGGTAGCTTTCGATTTCTTGCCGAGAAAGTAGGTAGCGAAACACTATTAGCCCAGATTATCAGCATGGTGCAACACGCACAGGGGAGCAAAGCTCCTATCCAAAAACTCACCGATAAAATTGCGGGTATTTTTGTACCAGTGGTGATAGGTATTGCTTTGGTCACGCTATTGGTTTGGACTATATTCGGTGGAGATAACGCCGCTACGCAGGGACTTTTAGCCGCTGTTACAGTACTGGTCATTGCTTGCCCTTGTGCGTTGGGTTTAGCCACACCTACGGCCATTATGGTGGGGGTAGGCAAAGGGGCTGAAAACGGGATTTTGATAAAAGACGCTGAAAGTTTGGAATTGGCACATCGCATCAATGCAGTGGTCTTAGACAAAACAGGAACAATTACAGAAGGCAAACCAACGGTAAGTAACAGTATTTGGACAATAGACAGCCCTTTGCTAAAAGAAATTGCCTACTCAATAGAGAGTCAATCATCTCATCCATTAGCCGAAGCTGTTGTCAAACACATGAAGTTGGAAGGTGTAAAAGGTGTTCCTGTACAACACTTCGAAAGCATAACTGGTAAAGGTATTAAAGCGCTTGTAGAGGGTGAAACATACTACATGGGCAGCCCCGTTTGGATGAATGACCTCGGTATTCTTACGGATAACCTACCTATTATTCAATGGCAATCGGAGGCGAAAACAGTGATTGTTTTTGCCGACAAACGGCAAATTTTAGCAGTATTTGGTATTACTGACCCCCTAAAATCTACTTCATTGCAAGCCGTGAAGTCCCTTCAATTAGCAGGAATAGAAGTGTTTATGCTCACGGGTGATAACGTTTTTACTGCTCAGAAAGTAGCTGAATCGGTGGGTATTCAGCATTTCAAAGCACAAGTATTACCCTCCGATAAAGCAGCTTTTGTAGTAGAATTACAACAACAAGGCAAGATAGTAGCGATGGTTGGCGACGGTATCAATGATTCCTACGCTCTTGCCCAGGCGGATGTGAGTATCGCTATGGGAAAAGGATCTGACATCGCCATGGACGTAGCCAAAATGACGCTGATTTCGAGCGATTTGCAGAAAATTTCCCAAGCCATTCGACTTTCTAAATGGACCGTAGCTGCCATTCATCAAAACCTCTTTTGGGCGTTCATCTATAACCTTATCGGCATACCATTGGCGGCAGGGGTACTGTATCCCATCAATGGATTTTTGCTTAATCCGATGATTGCAGGAGCGGCTATGGCCCTGAGTTCGGTGTCGGTCGTGGCCAATAGTTTACGATTAAAAATGAAAAAAATGTAGTTTAACAATAAATAAAATCCTTAAAATGGAAACCTTACAATTCAAAACCAACATCAACTGTGGCGGTTGTGTAGCCAAAGTAACGCCATTCTTGAACCAGTTGGAAGAAATAGAAAACTGGAAAGTAGATACCGCCAATCCCAACAAAATCTTGACCGTTTGGGGTGAAGAACTTAGCTGCGAACTCATTCAACAGAAGGTGGAACTGGCTGGCTTTATGATTGAACAGGTTTAATCTCATCTAATATAGACTGACTCAAAAGTCCACTTCCAACACTTGCCCGTGTCTTTTGAGCCAGTCTTTGGCTTTTTGGTAGTGAGGGACTTGAATCGAAAGGATATTCCAGAAGCGAGTTGTATGGTTGTTTTCAAGTAGGTGTACCAATTCGTGCGCTACCAAGTAATGAACTACGTAGAGAGGAGCTTTGATAATACGCCAATTGAAAATAATATTGTTGTTGGGTGTACAAGAACCCCAACGGTACTTCATTTCTGAGGTCTTACACTCGTTGTATGCTACGCCCAAACTATTGGCGTATTGCTTGGCCAATGGCTCAATGATTTGCAAGGCTTGTGCCAAATACCACGCTTTGAAAAGTGCATTGGCTTGGGCTTGGTTATGCTTCGAAATCCTGAATCGCTGCTCAAACTCAATTCCTTCAATGGCATCCTCTACCACCCAAAGCTGGTAGTTCTTACCCAAATACATGAGTGTCTCGCCCGAGACAAACTCTTTCGTTTCGGCAACCAAAGGATATTTTTGGGCATGGTTGAGTTTTTCTTGAAGCCACTCCCGCTTCGATTGTACCAAAGCGTCTATTTTCTCGACCGACAAATGTGAAGGGGCTCGCACCACAACCTTACGGTCCCGCTCTACGGTAATATTGAGAGTTTTGCGATTGCTATATTTGATTTCGTATTCTACCTGCATTAGTCACGTACGATTTTGAAATGTTCGGTCTTGGCCAACTCCATGATTCTCGAAATCAACGCCATGCGTTTCGTTACAATCTGGGGCAGATGCACAAACTCTGGCGATAGCAATAACTTTTGCAGTTCGGCTTTCAGTTTATTTTGGGCAGGTACGCTGTCCCAAAAACCTGTTAGCTTGATTTCATTAACTACCAACTGAAATACGTGCTGGGTGAGGTTTACGTTTTGGGCTATTTCGTCTTCGGTTAGGTCTCGGTTATCAAACAATTCTGCTTTGAAGATACGAAAAAAAGGCATCTGCCGCTTGCGGTCTAAGCCGTAGGTGGCTTCTTTTTCTCGGTTCCTGATTTTCTCCCGCAGTTTTTCCAATTCTTCATAAATCTGCTTCCAGTTGCCTCTGAAATTCTTCAAAATCTCCTCTATGGCCTGTGCAAACGACGCAAATAGCTCAGGGTCTTCGTCGAGGTTGATGTCTATGTAATGGCGAATAGCGTGTTCTACTTCGGCAGCTTTGGTCTTATCCCGTTTGCGAGTCTGTACGTGCTGCTGGAAGTCGTCGGCCATAATGGAAATGGGAGCGACCGACTGGTCTATACCTTTGGACACCAAATACTCGTCGGCAATGGCCCGCAATTTGTTCGGAATGCCCTTCATGCTAAACCGTTGGTCTCGAAAGTGCTTGTTAGCCAAAACATTGATTTCGGTAAACGATTGCCAGTCTTTGAAAAAATCTAAGGCTTCTTTGCGAGGAAGTACATTGTTGAAACAGGTAGTGAGTTGGTTGTAGCGTTTGATGTACTCAAAACGAATATCTTCGTCGTAAAACAAATCAAAAAACGCATCCGAATCGGTAAGGTCTTCCAGCCCGTACTGCTTCAAAAACGCCCATATATCAGCGTGAGCTTGTATCAAAGCGGCAAGTTCGGCAGCATCGTCCGAAAGACAACCCAAAATTTCATGCTGCTCTTTATCAGTATAGTCATCCAGTGCTCGTTTGAGATGATGCCCTACACCCACAAAATCCACCACGAAACCTTTGTCTTTGCCTGCTGGCCCTACTCGATTGACCCTTGCGATGGTTTGGAGCAGGTTGTGGGCAATGATGACTCGGTCCAAGTACAACACCTGCTCAATAGGCGCATCAAAGCCCGTCAGAAGCATATTGTTCACTACAACAAGACCTACATTGCCATTGAGAGTTTGGTCGTCGTCGTCAGTTTTATCAAAAGGTAGTTTAAACCGCTTGATGCTTCGTTTGTGGTAGTCGGCGTTGGCGAAGGCTTTGAGGTGGGGCGGGTCATTGTGCCCGCTCGAAATCACTACGGCGCACTCCACCTGTGCCAATTGCTGGGCATTGATGTGGGTGGGATTGTGTGCTTCCAAGATTGTCACTTGGGCTTTCAGTGCCTCTTCCAAGGCGGCTTTGTAGCGCACGGCGGCCTCTCGGGAGTTGGCTACTACTTGTGCTTTGAACCCATTGGGAAACACCTGCGTGCTGTAATGCTCCACCATTTTTTTTGCTTTTTCTCGAATAGTATTGACATTCTCTAAATAGGCATCACGGGAGCCAAAGCCCAAAATCTGCAAACGCTCAGTGAGGTTGTAGTAGCTGAATACATCGGCAAACTTGCCGTCCATGCCTTGCTTGTCTTCTACTTCGGCGTTGTGGGTAAAACCCTCATAGACAATTTCGAGCGTTACGCCGTCGTCTATGGCTTGGCGCATGGTGTATTTGTCTATGTAGTCTTTGTATTTCTTTTCGGTTTTGTCGGTGGGTGTTCCCGTAAAACCGATGGTGGTGGCATTGGGTAAGGCTCGGTCGAGGTTGGCCGCCAGCAGGGAGTATTGCGAGCGGTGGGCTTCGTCGGTCATTACCAAGATTTGGGTGCTGCGGTTGAGTTCGGGAAAAAGCTCCAAACCTTCCAGTTCTCCGTTTTCCTGAAACTTATGAATCATGGCCATTACCAAATCGGAGTTGTCGGTGCGGAGTAATTCTTTCAGACTCTTGCCGTTGGGCGTGGCTTTGGGATTGATAAAGTGCGCCGTTTTTAGTTCAAACCCAATGCTTTGGCCTGTTTCGCCGAGTTGCTCTTCTAACTGGCTGCGGTCGGTTACGAACACAATCTTCCAGGGCATGAGTTCGGGGCGGAGTTTCATTTCTCGTACCATAAACATCATCGTGAGCGACTTGCCTGACCCCTGTGTGTGCCAAATGATGCCGCCCCTCTCTATGGGATTTTTGCCATCCAACAGCCGCTTGGTGGCCAGTTTGACGGCTCTAAACTGCTGATACCGCCCAACGACCTTGATTTTGCGGCCTTTATCGTCGGTGGCAAAAACGGTGAATGCTCGCACAATGTCCAAGAGGTTACGGGGCGAGAGCATCCCCGCCACGAGCCGCTGCTGGTCGTTGGGCGACGACTGCCCGTGCGTGAGGTCGTTGAGGCTGAGGGGGTAGGGGTCGGTCCAGCGGTAAAAATGCTTTTCGATGTGCGTAGTGATGGTGCCAAACTTCGCCTCGGTGCGACAGGTGGCTATCACAAACTGATTGTAGTAAAATAACGCAGCGTTGCCCTCACCCGTGTAACCTCGCTGCTCGGAGTAGCGCATGAGTTGATCTATGGCTTCGGGGAGGGGTTCTTTGGCTTTGCTCGATTTGGCCTCTATCACCACCCACGGCAGGCCGTTCACAAACAGCACAATATCGGGGATGATGTGGTGGTCGGTGCCTGGGATGCTCACCTTAAACTGCGAAATAGCTGTAAAAATGTTGTTGTGCAGGTAGTCGAAGTCTATGTAGCGCACCGTGGGGCTGCGCTCGCCCGTTTGCTCATTGCGGCTGACGGTGGTGTTTTCGAGCAGGTAATGCAGCACCTGCTGGTTATTTTCGAGGAGGCTGTTGCGGTCAAACGTGCTGATTCGGCGGGTCAGTTCTTCTACCTGCCCATCGGTGAGAAAGGGGTTGATTTGCCGCAGGGCTTGCTGCAACTTGGGTAGCAAAATGACCTCCGCAAACGACCGCCGATAGCTCTGTTCGGGCTGCTGTAGCATGGGTAGCTCAATGACCTCGTTGGGGCCGCCTTGCCACCCTAAACCCCGTAGCTGCTCCATGAGGGGCTGCTCTACATGGCTGCGCTCGTCGAGTTTGAGGCTCTGACCCAAGCTGCCTCGGTATTGGTTGTCGTTGCTGAGTATCATGGTTTATGTTATTTTTCTGCTGTTTGCTCGACCCGCACCCGCCCGCTCAATAAATCCTGCATCAAGCCCGCTTTCAAGGATTGGAGTTTTTGGAGGTATTTCTCCATCTCCAAAATGAGATTAGACTGGCGATGTATTGTTTCTAAAATACTAATTTGCTCCTCAATGGATGGTTTTAAAATGGGAAACTCACTAAGTTGATTTTTGTTGATTGATGCCAAATTAGTAGATTGCTTTGACGATAAAATAAAGAAAGACTTACCAAAACTTGACGAAGAAAAGAGAGACAAGAATTCGGGTAACATCGCTTTTTGGTTTAATCTAACTTTGAAAACGTGGTTTTGGTGAAGACAGTTAGAGATTTGCCCCTGCCAAACGGCTCCTCTACCGAGTTTGTCAAAGTCACCTCCTTCATTCATTAATACATCGCCTATTTCGAGCTTATAGCGGGATAATTGGGCAATTGGCACTCTGACGTATTTTATATCTGATAAATCTAAATAACCATCTTGTACGTTGGCAACTCGTAAGTAAGGTAGTTCAATACTACCACTTTCTGCATAGTCCTTTCCAAGTGTAACTCCTGCCGTAATGTTGGCTAATTTACTTAGTTTCTCTACCCCCCACTCCACAGGAATCCGCCCCAGCGGGCTGTCTTTGAAGGCGTGGGTGGCTTCGTTGCGGATGCGTCCCTGCTCGTCTATACCACGGCTGAGGAGGTCTTGCATGATACCCGTTTTGAGGCGGTTGTATTTGGCAATAAGTGCCACCGTTTGGGTAATGGCCTCGTCTATCTTTGTCAGTATTGCCGCTATTTGCCGCTGCTCAATGAGGGATTGGGGGAGGGAAATAAAATGTTTTTTTAAATCCTTTTTTTGAAGATGCTTCAAGCCACTTCCTTGAAAATAATTGGCATTGATGTACTCCATAAAGTTCAACAAATTGTAGTACAAGAAGTTAGTATCTATTCCATTTGTTGTAGTTATTGTGTAGGTATCAGTCGAATAAGAAGCCTTACCGTCAAAAAACTTAATATTGGCCACTCCACCAGTGGCTAAGTAAATATTTGAGTTTTCAATAATTGCATCAGTATGCTTTAAAACAGCATCTCCACTGGTAAAAAAAGGGTAGTGTCCGAAATTGTTAGCATCGGAAACTTTTAAATTTGATTTTTTTCTCTCGACAATGATTTTTCCAAATTCTGCTGTTATCCACCCTTCAGGCAGTTGGTTTTCGTTGGTTGGGGCGGTGGTTAGTTCGGCTAATTCCATTCGGTAAGGTAGTTGAGTTGGGTCAAAAACTGATGGAGCTCGGTCAGGGTCTGTTGGCGTTGGGTTTCGAGCCGTTGGGTCGAGGTGGCGTACTTGTGGTAGAGGTTTTCGTAGGCGGCTACCAAGGCTCGTTTTTCGGCGTTGAGGTATCGTTGGAGTTGGGTATTGATGAGGTCAAAGTGTTTTTTCAAAATGAGCTTTTGGCTCTGCTCGGGGCTGATGATGTCGCCAATCTCGGCCAGCAGGTGGTCTAAGCGGTGGAGCTTGATCAGCAGCAGGCTTTGGTCTTTGAGGCGAGCAGCGTAGGGTTTGCTTAGTTCTTTCCACACTTTTTGGGCCTCCATCACCTGTGCCAGTTTAAGTAGAGTGTCGGCATCAGGGTCAGTGGCTTTGCGGAGCTCTTTTTCGAGGGTAGCAGTGGCTTTTTTGCGTTGTTCAAAGTCGGTAGCGTCGCCCAAATCGCCCTTAAACGGGGCAATAAGCATTTCAATTTCTTCGTCGAGTTCGTCCAGTTCTTGTTGGGCGGCGTTGAGGAGGTTGAGCAAGTCGGCTTTTTCGTCGTCAGTACCGTAGCGTTTGAGCAACAGTTTGAGGGCCAAGTCGGCCTGTTTTTCTTTGAGCAAAGTTTTGCAATCCTTTACTTCGGTTTCGTAATACTTAATCTTGGCTTCGGCAGCTTGGTAAGGTTTGGCGTCGTCGGGCTGTTTTTTCTCTTTGAGCAGATAATCTATTTGCGTTTTGAGTTCGGTTTTGGCCAGTGCGGGCGTGGGCTTTACTTCACCCTCCTCTTCGTCGGGTTCAAACTCCACCAGCGTAAGGGCTTCCTCTACGGCTTCTTCGAGGTTGGTTTCGTGTTCGGCCTGTTGGGCTTGCAAGGTTTCGATTTCGGCCTGCTCCTTCCCAAAAAACTCGCCAATTAGATATTCGTCGGGGATGAGGCTCGCCTCCCAGCCGTTTTGCATAATGGTTTTGAGGTCGTACTTGATGTTGTCCCACCAATTGACAAACACTCCCGCTACCTGAAATTGGTCTAAGATACCCACGGGTACAAATTTCTCCTTGATGGTATCCAACAACTCTTGGCGCACTTTCGGAAATTTGTTGCCGCTAAGGGTCAAATATAGCTCCATAGTTTCGGCGATGGGGTAGGTGGAGGTGGGTTCGGGTGCCAGCATCGAGAAATCGTCTTTGGCCAACTGCCACCAATTGGCTAAGTGCCAGCCGAGCGTGAGCAACGTTTGCTCTACCTGCGGGTCGTTGTCAATAAGGGTTTTGATGGCGGCTTTGTTGTCAATGGCCCAGTCGTAGTATTGTTGGTCACGGTCGAGCCAGAATGGGCGATCATCAAACCTAAATTTGTGGCAGAGGCGTTGACGGATGCACTCCACCTCGGCCACGGGTACGCCTCCCACGAGGTGCGCACGCACGTCTTCGGGTTCGGGCGGGGGCGTGTTGTCCACATAGCGGCGGATGTTGAGGGTATAGTCGTTGGCGGCGATGGTTTCCAAATCCACTAAGCGAGCGTACTGCGCCTCTTCGATTTTGTGCTGAAACACATAATCAATCTTTTCGATGTCTTCGGGGCGAAGGTTGTTCTGTTTTTTGCCCTCGGCGTAGTCTTTGTCGGCGTTGATAAAAAAGACCTTGTTTTTGAGATGGTCGGGTTTGCTTTTGTCAAACACCATCACGCAGGCAGGAATACCCGTGCCGTAGAAAAGCTGCGGCGGCAGGCTGATGATGCCTTCGAGTACGTCGGCGTTGAGCATTTTTTCCCTAATTTCTTTCTCTTTGCCTCCCCGAAACAGCACGCCGTGCGGCATTACCACCACTACCTTGCCAGTGCGCTTGCAGCTTGCGAGCATGTGCTGCACAAACATCAGGTCGGCTTTTTTGCCCGTTTCGGGTGCAAAACCATAGCCAAAGCGGTTGGCGAATTGCATGGTGGCACGGTTGTAATTTTGCGAAAAAGGCGGGTTGGCAATTACTCGGTCAAACTGCATCAGTTGGCCGTCTTTGACGTTGAGCGGCTCGTCGAGCGTATCACCAAACTCAATGGTGTAGCGGGTAATGTTGTGCAGAATGATGTTCATTTTGCAGATAGCCACCACAGTAGGGTCATTTTCTTGCCCGAAGAGTTCGAGGTCGTCGGCGTTTTGGCCTTGTTCCTGTATGTACTGCTGTGATTGGATAAGCATCCCGCCCGACCCCGCCGTAGGGTCATAGATGGACATTCCTGCTTTGGGGCGCATAAGCTGCACCAACAGCCGCACCACTTGGTTGGGTGTATAAAACTGCCCGCCTTTCTTGCCGCTTTCGTCGGCAAAGTGTTTGAGTAGGTATTCGTAGGCAGCACCGAGCAGGTCAGGAAACTCAAAGTTTTCGTTGATAAGCGCAGGGAAGGCGTTAAACTTATCAATAATTTTTTTCAAGTCGGCATTTTTGACAATGGCTTTGCCGTCCACTTCCTTATTGAAATTGATACGCCCCTTAAAAATCCCCGAAAGGGTATCGGCGTTGGCCTCTTCGATGGCGTCGAGGGCTTTATTGAGCATCTGCCCGATATTGCTTTGGAGGTGCTTGATGGGCGGGTGCGGTACGCCGTTTTCGTCGGTAAAACCCTCGTGCCAACGAGCACGTTTGGGTACAAAAAACGTATCGCCATAGGTGGTTTTTTCTTCGAGGATAATTTCTAAGGTCTCGACTTCAAGATGTTTGTAATCGTTTTTACGCAACTGCGCTCTTTTTTGGTCGAACACGTCCGACATTCGTTTGATAAAGAGCATTCCGAAAATGTATTCTTTGTATTCAGCGGCGTCCATTTTTCCCCTCAAATCGTCTGCTACATCCATGAGCAGCTTTTCGAGTTGGGAGAGTTTTATTTTTTCAGTTTTCATCAATGAGGGTTGGTGCCAGTGTAAAATGTAGGGCTATCTTGAATTGGATTCTGCCGCCAAAGATAAGATAGAGAATTTGTCTAAAAAAAGTGTCCATGCCTTCGATGGGTAAAAGACATGGACGAAACAGAAGAGAACCCTTTGGCTTTGTTTAGAAGTAGCTCGAAATTCCTAACTGAAATGCTCCCGTTTTGGCAGGTGGATTACCCAGAATATCCCATTGGCTTTGGATGCGATAATTGAACCGAATCACCGTAGAAGGAATAGGCCGCCAACTAATCGCAGGCATCACAGAAAAGACTTCATCATAGATTTTTGTGCCTGTTTCAACAAAATTACCAACGTTCCAATCCACCCGTTCTACCCTGCATGCTATATTAAAAGTAGAGTTCGGAAAGCCCCAAAGTGGTTTTTTGAAAACAGGCTGCACGATGTCCACAAAACCACCGCTTTGTTTACTCCCGAATTGGGTGGCATGATTGGGCGGTACATTTACGTTGATCCACGACCATTCTGCTGTAATAAAGGTTTTGAGTTTGGGGAGGGTAGTATTGAAATCAATGGCAAATACACCCAACGCTCGTTTTTCATCCAATACCAATCCGTCTTCCTGAAATTTGTTATATACACCAGTCATATAAGAGATACCGACTTCACCGATTTTCCGATTTCGGACGGCAATTTTGCCCGTAAAGAGCGGCTGCCCGTTGCTGCTTTCTTCAAAACGGTTGCGATTGGCTTTGGTAGCGGGTAGTGAGGTTCGTCCGTCTTCGTTGGCGATGATGTCGTCGTTGAAGCCGTTGGTTAGATAGGCTTCATAGGCGAAAACCCATTGCTTGGAATATTTTTTGCCATAAATGCCCATACCGACATTGCTAAATGTGGCTGGCAACATCTGCGTTGCCGAGATAGGTCGGTCGTTAAACTCCCATCGGGGGCCATCGTGGTTTTGGTTAAAAGCTCCGATGGGGTTCATGATAATACCGCCCCGCAAGTTGAACAAATTAGCAAACTGAAAATCAACGGCTGCAAACTCAATGTTGATTTCTTTGGTGCCATCTTCAAATTCAAGTTCGGACATAAACTTGATTTTGCGGTGCAGGCTACCGCCAAAAAACAAGGTCATACGCCGCATCTGAAACGATAGTCCCTCGCTTACGCCGTCAGTAGCGGCATAATTGGTGTTCAGTTCGGCATAACCACCCACACCCAGCGGGGTGCGCCCTACTTGTAAAAACGGGCGGTTATAGACCGCATCCATGTTCATTTTGGTCGAATCTACCTTCGTATTTCGCCGAAGGAGCGTAGTGTCAATCTGGGCGGTTGCGCTCGACAACCCACTCAGTATCACTAATAATATTAAGTATTGTTTTTGCATGGTTTAGCTCAGTAAAATGTAAATGTTGTCTTTGTCCGATTTCACCGAAAAAGTCCGCAACGGGTCTTCGGCTGGTCCTTGCGTTACGTTGCCTTTGCTGTCAAACTCACTGCCGTGGCCTTCACACACCAAGTAGTTACCCTGGGGTTGTACTTCGTTACCTTGGTGGGTACATTCCAAATACACGGCACTGTATTGGTCTTCGGCAAGTCGAAAAATAGCAACTGGGAAGGCTAATTTCTCGTATTTAGCTACTACAACATTGCGCATATTGGGTGTCGATTGTCCCTTTTTCATTTCGATAAACTCGCTTTTTTTGACAACTAAACTGTTTTGTTTTAATTGAACTTGTTGGGCATAATACGTTGAACTACACCCTTGTAGCAGCGTTGTGACGGCAGTACCACCGAGGCAAGCTAAACAGCTTGTACGGATAAAATTTCTTCTTTGCATGGTCAAGCGATTAGAGGCTTTCTAAAAATGTGATGAGTTGTTGTTTTTCGGTGGCGTTGAGGGCTTTGTACTTTTCACGACTTTTTTGGGCTTCTCCGCCATGGTACAAGATGGCCTCTTCGATGCTTTTGGCTCGCCCGTCGTGGAGCAAAAACATATTTCCTCCCTGAGAGTCTTTGGATAGCCCTAAGCCCCAAAGCGGAGTGGTGCGCCATTCGGAGGTTTTGGCAGTGCCTTCGGTGTAGTTGTCGTCGAGTTCTTTGCCCATGTCGTGCATCAAGAGGTCGGTGTATGGGGCAAACTCTTTGTAAGCCAGTGCCTTGATGTAAGAATCCCCCGTTTTTAAACTGGGGCGGTGACAAGTCCCACATTGGATATTGATAAATAGTTGCTTACCCGCTTTTACGTCGGTGGCATCGGCATTTCGCTGAATGGGGGCTTTGAGAGTATGAAGGTAAAAAACCAAATCTTCCACTTCCCCGTTAGGTACTTCGGCGTCTAACTCCTTACCGCTGTACGTGTCGTGAGGTGAGTATGAGGTTACGATACCCATGTCCTGATTGTAAGCATTGACAGTCTGATTCAGCAAGTTGTGTGCTCCTGCTTTCCGTCCAAACCGTCCAAGGTACTTACCCTCTTTGCTAATGGCGTTGTCGGCGGGTTTTACAAAATCAGGTAGTTCAACCCAGTTCGGAACGCCTGAAATACCATCATTATCTTTATCATCAGGATCTGACATTTTTAAAATATCAGCATCGGGTATGGCTTCCAAAAATCCTAAACCTGTGTTAGCAGGTGCCATAAAAGTAGAGCGAGAAGCCCCTGGGGGGATATTTTCGGGTGAAAAACCAGGAATGGCTTTGTTTTGGAGTTGAGGGCCGCCGTGTGCCATAAATTTGTTACCTGTTTCGTCAGTTTGTCCAAATCGTACTAAGTTGGTGAAGGGATGGCCTTTACCATCGCCAGCGTGGCAACTAATACAAGAGTTTGAAACAAAGAGCGGCCCCAAACCCGTAGCAGGCGTAAAGTTTCGGGTGAAGGCAAGGTCGCCCCGTAAGAATTGGGCATTTTCGGTACCCGTCAGCCCTTCAATTGTTCCGTCCAACACTTCGTGTTCTTCGGGAGCAGCAGGCAGTAGTTTTTCGCAGGCAGTAATGGCAAAAGCACCAAACGCCAGCAGACATAAGTAATAAATTGGTTTCATCAGTATTGTATTTTTTTGTTGAAAATAAAAAAGTACCCAACCAGAGCTGTACAGTATATGTACTTGCTCTGCTTAGAGATAGGTAGCATTTCAACAAAAAATGGGCGGGCCTCTCAGCGAAGGTGTATCAAAAAAAGAAGCTACAAATGGCGTTTTATAACAAAAAGTTACTTCGTTGATAAAATAAAACACCAGCGACTCAAAAGAAAACACAAAAGCTGTTAATCCTTCAAAAATGGCATTACAAACTGTATCTAAAAGGTACAGCTCGTTGGCCGAGTGATTGTTGGGCTGAAACGGGCTATTGCCAACAGGCTTGTAAGGATGAGCATGCGCAATAACCGTCCCGTTTGCCAAGCGGTGGGCATGACGAAACAGCACGTTGTTGAGTTGAATCAACAGTATGAAAACCGCAAAAAAAGAGGCGATTTGTTGCCGTATGTGTAAATGGAAGAACAAGAAGGTCAGGTTCTTAGAGATTTGACGTAAAATTTAGTATTCTTGGTGGGAAATCCAAATATTGCTTATTGGCATTGCCAGTGACTTAGATAAAATAATTTGGAATAACCACTTTAAGACGGACTGGATTCTAAAATTTGTTTCAAGTCTTGGGAAATGTCCATTGGACGAAGGGGCGGAACGTTGGCCCCACCCGTATTGCCGACTGGAATATGCCCCACGAAAGATTTAACACCCCCTACCAAGAGCCTCGGAATTTGTCCTAAGACTTCTTTGGTACTTTTAATATGAATGCCAAATTTGAGCATCAACCAATGCACATAGGAATGTTCGAGTGGCCAAGCCTGTCCCAAAATGTGTGCCCTTTCGAGCCGATGCCATGCTTCTGATAAATGTCCCGCAGCAAAGGCGTTTTGGTAATGATGCAGTTCTTGCCGATAGTGTTGCCGCAATGATGCGGCATTTTCCAATAAAGTTTCATAGAAATTAAGCGATAAATGAGTGATAAAATACGTTGATTTTGGTATTCTCTGGTGAGGTCAAATCCCTTTCCCCTGAATTCGATAGGCATTCAAAATAGCCAACAAAGCCACGCCTACATCGGCAAAAACGGCTTCCCAAAGCGTAGCAATGCCTCCTGCCCCCAACAACATAACGGCAACTTTGACACCCATGGCCAACGAAATATTCTGCCAAACAACGGATTTGGTGATTTTTCCGATTTTAATAGCCGAAACGATTTTATGCGGCTGATCGTTCTGAATCACAATGTCGGCGGTTTCAATCGTGGCATCCGAACCCATTCCTCCCATGGCAATACCCGTATCGGCAAGGGCTACCACAGGAGCATCGTTCACGCCATCACCAACGAAAGCGAGCTTTTTGCCTTGATTTTTGAGTTCTTGTACTTTTTCTACTTTACCTTCGGGAAGCAAATCTCCGTAGGCTCGCACAATACCAAGCTGGTCAGCTACTTTTTGGACTACCGCTGTTTTATCACCCGAAAGCATCACTGTTTCAATACCTAAGGCCTTCAAATCTGCTACGGTTTGAGCAGCATCGTCTTTTACTTCGTCGGAAATGGTGATATGGCCAGCGTATTGATTATCAATGGCTATTACTACAACCGTTTCAACGATTTGCACTAATTCAGCAGGATATGAAATACTAAACTTTTGTAATAATTTGAGATTGCCAGCTAAGACTGTTTTGCTACCAATAACTCCTTTTAAACCATGACCCGATATTTCTTCTACCGTCTCCACCTTGCTACTTTGCCAATTTACCTTCTGTACATTGGCATACTCCACCACCGCCTTAGCCACGGGGTGTGTAGAATTACTTTCGAGAGCGGCAGTTAGTTTGATAAATTCTCCTTCGGAGACTCCCCCATCGGGGGCGGGGGGGCTAACTGTTTGTACTTTAAAAACTCCCTTTGTCAACGTCCCCGTTTTGTCTGAAACAACTGTATTAATTTCAGTTAATACGTCCAAAAAGTTAGAACCTTTTACCAGAATACCATGGCGGGAAGCCAAACCAATCCCTCCAAAATAACCCAACGGAATAGAAACCGTTAGCGCACACGGACAAGCAATGACCAGAAACACCATACCCCGATACAGCCACTCATTGAACGAATAATCATTTACAAAAAAGTAAGGAATCAGGGTAATTGCCAATGCCAAGGCAAACACAATAGGCGTGTAAATTTTGGCTAAACGGGTGATTAATAGCTGTGTAGGGGCTTTTCGGGCGGTGGCATCCTGTACCATTTCCAAGATTCGAGAGAGTTTAGAGTCCTTAAAAGCCGTGGTTACTTTCAGTTCGATGACTTTGTCTAAGTTAATCATTCCTGCCAAAGCCGCTTCGCCTGTGCGCTTGGTATCAGGGCGAGATTCACCCGTGAGGGCTGCTGTGTTGAAACTGGCATTATCAGTCAATAACGTGCTGTCTAATGCAACTTTTTCGCCTGGCTTCACCAAAATAGTTTCACCAATTTGTACCGTGATGGGACTGACTGTCTGTTGCTTACCATTTCGTAATACCGTCACGGTGTCAGGGCGAACATCTAATAGGGCTTTGATAGAACGCTTCGAGCGATTGACTGCTAAATCCTGAAACAATTCACCGATTTCGTAGAAAATCATCACGGCTACGCCTTCGCTATATTCACCTATGTAAAATGCACCCAACGTAGCAACGGACATCAACGTAAATTCATTGAAAAAATCGCCCCGCTGCAACGACCGAAAAGCTCGTTCGAGGGTATTGTACCCTGCTAATAGATAGGCGATTCCCATTAAACCAATTTCAACTGGCTTAGAAACCTCCACCTTAAAAAGTTGCGTAATAGCGACAAATCCCAACAAAATTGTCAAACTCAACCACAACCGCCAACGGCTTTTCAACAGGCTTTCTTCACCTAATTCTTCGTCGTGTCCGTCGTTATCGCTATGTGTTGGAGTTTTGATTTCTGGCGACGTGTCGCAGCACTCATCTGTTGTATGATTTTTATGACTTTGCACTTTCTTTTCCATGAGAAATAATCATTTAGAATTCGATAAAGAAATTGAGAATGGCTAATCCAATGAGAGTCAGCCCTGTAATAAGGTTTTCGTTGTGTTCAAACCAGTGGGCATTGATGAGCCGAAGGCCACGCCCTGCAACCCAGACCATCATGAGCATTCCTGCGAGTGTGACTACATTATAGATAAGTGTCACCAAACCCAACGCTTGCCAGCCCAATGCTCCCGCACTCAGGAAATAGGCATTGATTTCCATACAAGGTGATAGAAACATACCGATACAAAGCGAAAACAAGAGGGTAGTAAAAGATTTGCCTTTTTGTTTTTGGGTATCAATGTGCTCGTGGGCATGTTGGTGTCTCAGGTGTTGCATTAGATACCATAACCCCAGCATCAACAATACGGCAGGAATCACGCTTTCAGCAAGTTCATGGTATTTTTCGGCTAATTCGTAGCCAGCCAAGCCTACAATTAGTCCCAAGATAGTGGTGCTAATCGTGTGGGCAAGACCTGCCAATGCCGTAACGGTGAGTGTGCGCATTTCTGTCCATCGTTCCGTTTTGCCGATTGTAACAAAGGGCAACCAGTGGCTGGGAATTAGTGCGTGTAAAATGCTCAGTATCAATGAGCCGAAAAGGATTTGGTTCATTTATTTGATGAATTTAATAAAAGAGGCGACCAATAGGGGTTACTCAATGCCCATGCTCATCACCACCCTCAGCGTTAGCAATGGACGATTGTAGATAATAAGCCCCCTTTGTAACGATTTTTGCACCCGCTGGAATTTGTTCCAAGGGTGTAACCTGAACATACCCTAATTGAGTGATACCTGTTTTTACCTCAATTCGCTTAAAATGAACACCTGTATCTTCTTCATGCACTTTCTCACTTGTACTATGTTCATGCTCTTCTTCGGCTTCATTAATAAAGATAAACTCTTTGCCCTCTGCTTTTACAATAGCTTCGACTGGCAGCGTATTCACATCACTATTGCCAATATCAATCAAGGCATTGACATACATGCCGGGTATTAAACCAATCGTCTTATTGTTAATGTTAGCACGAACGGCCACCGATTTGGTTTGTTTCTGAAAGGCTTTCCCAATGCTAAAAATATTGCCGATAATCTCTTTATTGCCCTGATTAGTGAGTACAAAGCGTAAACTTTGCCCAACTTTTATTTTAAAGAGATCTTTTTCGTAAACCAATAATTCAACGTACATTTCTGAATTATCTACAATTGAAAATAAGGAAGTATTAGCCGAAATGTTACTTCCTATTTTTACATTGATGGCGGTGATATGTCCAGAAATTGGGGCAGTAATCACAATCGTGTTAGAGTTGCCATTACCGCTAAGGAGTAGGTTTTGCTCTAAAATCTCGATTTGTTGTTGGGTTATTTTTATTTTGTTATTCACCAAATCAAGTTCTGAGCTAACTTTTTGAAACGTTTTTTTAGCCGTGACGTTTTCATCACTCAATTCTTTTTGTCGGGCAAAATCTAAATCTAAAAACTCTTTGTTGACTTTGGCTTGTTGCAACTCCTCCGTCAATTTTGCTTTTTCAAGGCGGAGGTTATTAAACTCCATACTCTGAAAAGTGGCAAGGGATTGTCCTTTCTTTACATACTGCCCCTCAATCACGGCAATTGTTTTGACGATTCCCCCCATAAAAACCGACACATCCGCTTGATTTTGGGGAGGCAGTTGGGTATAACCGTTGGTCGTGATTACTTCACTCAGGTTTTTCTTTTCAAAATTTCCGAAGATAATTTGCGCTGCTTTTACTTGCGCTGGTGTAAGTTCTACCACTCCTTTTGCATCATCGTGATGTTCTTCGGCTTGGGTGGTTTCTACTTTTTTATTACAAGAGGAAAGAAGAAAAAAGCAAAAGGCAAAAGCCGTGCTTAGGGAGAAAATATTTTTTATGTGAAATTGCATGGTTTCAAAATTTAGTTGTTCAACAAATACTGAATATTGATGAGGTTCTGGTTCAGATTATGAATGGCTTGCAAATAATTGCGTTGAATACTCAACACCGTTTCTAATCCTTGCAGGTATTCCACATAACCCGCTTCGCCACTCTGATAGGCTTTTGTAGCATTTTTGGTGATGATTTCAGCATTGGGCAAAGCCGTTTGGATATAATAATCAAGCAGAGACTGATTAACCCTTTGGTCTTGAATTTGCTGCAAAAGCTGACTATTGAGCTGATTTTTAAGGTATTCAGCATTTTTTTGTTGGATCTGAATATCCGTTTCTGATGCTTTGATTCGTGCTTTGGATGCCCCTCCGAAAATCGGGACACCTATGCCCAACGTTAGTCCGTGAAAGCGAGGCAGACCATTGTAATAAACCGCTTTGTCACCAACTTGCTGACTTCCTGTGAGCGATTGCAGAAAATAGCCCGCCGAAAAATCAGGTTTTCGCAAGGCTTTCTCTACTTTATTACTTGCCGATGCTATTTCAATTTGTTGCAATGCCATTTGTAGCATCGGGTTTTGATTGAGAAGCGTCGAATCGCTACTGAGGAGTTTTGAGGGTAAAAACTCATTTTCGACAAGCGTAAAATCGGTATTCAGATTCAAAATACTTTTCAATTTGATTTTTTCACTCAAAATCAAGCCTTCATTTTGATTTCTGATTTGCACCAACTCCTGTTGTTTGGTTTCGGCAGTGGTTTTTTCCAATAAATTACTCTCCCCCGTTTTGAATTTGAGGTTTGCTGCTTTGACGAATGTTTGTAAATATTCATCTTGCTTTTGAAGTAATTGATTCAAGGCAGTCAGATACAAAATGGTATTCCAAGATTGTCGTATCTGAAAGGCAATGTCATATTTGGTAGCCAACAATTTCAGTTCGCTACCTTTGATGTACTCATTGATTAAACCTCGTTTAGCTTGAAATAGAAAAGGGCTAAATCCTTGTGAAATGCTAAAATTTTGATCGAAACTGCGGGTATTATATTGCCCAAGCATGGCGTTAATATTGGTTTTGGGCAATTCGACCGCCGTAGGTTTTAACTGATTTTGTAATTTGACAGCTAACTCACTGGCTTGTACAAGGCCATTGTTTTTAGTACCCAACTCAATGGCTTGTTGGAGATTGAGAGAAGTCTGAGCCTGCACATTTCCGCCCAGAAATAATCCAATTAAGATTATAACCGATGAAATATTTATTTTTTTAGGGGCTTTTATCCCTTTTTCAAGTAATAAATACAAAATCGGCAAAACGATAAGTGTAAGTAAAGAGGCCGTTAATAAGCCTCCAATGACGACCGTTGCCAATGGTTTTTGAACTTCTGCCCCAGACCCGTTACTTAATGCCATAGGCAAAAAACCCATTGAAGCCACCGCAGCCGTCATCACAACAGGACGTAACCGTACTTTTGTGCCTTCTTTAATCCTTTCCAGCACATCGTCCCAACCTTCGACTTTGAGTTGATTGAAATAACCAATCAGCACAATTCCGTTCAAAACCGCTACCCCAAACAAGGCAATAAAGCCAATTCCTGCCGAAATACTAAATGGCATTCCACGCAACCAAAGCGCAAACACGCCACCAATCGCTGAAAGCGGAATGGCTGTAAAAATCAATAAAGATTGCTTAACCGAGTTGAAAGTGAAGAAAAGCAATACAAAGATTAGGAGTAACGCCACGGGTACGGCCACCGAAAGGCGTTTGTTGGCTTCTACTAAATTCTCGAATTGTCCGCCGTAGGTTACGTAATAACCTTCGGGAAGTTTAAGTTTAGTGTCTAATTTCGCCTGAATTTCGTTTACCACACTTTTGACATCACGACCACGAACATTCAACCCAATTACGATTCTTCTTCTGCCATTTTCTCTGCTGATTTGGGCAGGCCCTTGCTCAATATTTACCTCCGCTACTTGTTCCAATGGAATCTGATTGCCATTGGGCAGGCTCACAAAAATGCTTTTTACGTTAGAAATATCTTGACGAAAATCTTTCTCCAATCGCACCACCAATTCGTATCGTCTTTCACCTTCATACACTTTGCCAGTAACTTCGCCAGCAAAACCCGTTCTGATAACTTTGTTTAAGTCACCTACATTCAATCCATATAAAGCCAATTTGTCAGGATTATACCGCACTGTGATTTGGGGCATTCCTGTTATTCGTTCGTCTTTTATATCGGCTACCCCTTCTATGCCTCCAATTAAGCCAATGGCATTCGTAGAGGTAGCAGCCAATTTTTCTAAATCTTCCCCAAAAATCTTAATGGCAATGTCGCTTCTAACGCCCGTCATTAACTCATTAAAACGCATTTGTATGGGTTGTGACACCTCAAAGCCTACCCCAGGAATTTGCTCCAATTCTTCTTTCATCAAATCTGCCAATTCGTAGAAATCTTCGGTTGTTGTCCATTCTTTTTTAGGTTTGAGAATGATAATCATATCAGCCGATTCGATGGGCATTGGGTCGGTTGGAATTTCGGCTGAACCAATTTTTGTAACAACTTCCACCACTTCGGGGAATTTTGCTTTAAGAATTTTCTCTAATTTCGTTGATGTCTCAATACTCATACTCAACGAACTGCCGTTAGCATTCCGAAAATTAATAGCATAATCGCCTTCTTCTAAGGTTGGGATAAATTCACCCCCCATCCTGCTAAAAACGAACAAAGCAACCAAAAACATAGCGACCGAGATACCCAAAATTAAAGCCTTCATTTGCAGGGCTTTGTCCAATACTGGTTGGTAGAAACGGTAGATCGTATCAATGATTTTATCAGAAATGTTCTTTTTATGACTAATCGTTTTGCTCAAAAACAGAGCCGAAGCCATCGGAACGTAGGTGAGCGACAGGATAAAAGCCCCCAAAATAGCAAACGTAACCGTTTGAGCCATGGGCTTAAACATCTTTCCCTCGGTGCCAACCAACGCTAAAATGGGTAAATAAACGATTAGGATGATGATTTCGCCAAAAGCTGCGCTACTCCTAATTTTACTTGATGCACCAAAAACTTCCTCATCCATCTGTTGGGGAGTTAATCTCCCTTCTTTATTCAGGTGTAGCCGATGAATGACAGCCTCCACAATAATGACGGCTCCATCTACAATCAATCCAAAATCTATTGCTCCTAAACTCATCAGGTTGCCACTTACGCCAAAGAGATTCATCATAATGACGGCAAAAAGCAGTGCCAAGGGTATCACTGAGGCTACCACCAAACCTGCACGCCAGTTGCCAAGCAATAAAACCAAGACAAAAATGACAATTAACGCTCCTTCGAGAAGATTTGTCTGAACCGTTCCAATGGCATTATTTACTAATTTGGTGCGGTCAATAAAGGGCTCTAAGGCAATACCTTCGGGCAATGATTTTCGGATTTGTTCGACTTTTTCTTTGGTGCGATTCACAATGGCAGAGGAGTTTTCGCCTTTGAGCATTAATACCATCCCACCTACTACCTCTCCTTTGCCATCTTTGGTAACTGCGCCATACCGCAACGCTGAACCTTCCTGAACTTTTGCCACATCCCGAATTAAAACTGGAATACCATCGTTGTTTTTTACTACTATTTTTTCAATATCAGGAATAGATTTTACCATTCCCAATGCCCTGATAAAATAGACATAGGGTTGCTTGTCTATGTAAGCACCACCTGTATTTTCGTTGTTTTTTTCGAGTGCATCAAAAACATCAGTAATGGTAATGTTCATGCTTTTTAGGCGGTCAGGCTCAACTGCAATTTCGTATTGTTTGAGACTACCGCCTAAGGTGGTAACTTCGGCAATACCTGGCGTTCCTAATAATTGAGGTTTTACAATCCAGTCTTGAATACTTCGTAGTTTGGAAGCACTATACTGATTTTCAAAGCCTTTTTTAGCATAAATCACATATTGGTAAATTTCGCCTAAACCCGTACTGATGGGTGCCAATTCGGGTGTGCCTACGCCTTTTGGAATTTGCCTTTCGGCCTCTTTTAGTTTTTCACTGATTTGAGTTCTTGCCCAATAAATGTCCACACTTTCCTCAAAAACTAAGGTAATTACACTTAGCCCAAAGCGACTAAGCGAACGCATTTCTACGATGCGTGGAACGGTTTTCATCGTTTGCTCGATGGGATAGGTAATGAACTGTTCCACCTCTTGCGTAGCTAAGGTGGGGGCATTCGTAATAACCTGAACTTGATTATTGGTAATATCAGGCAGCGCATCAATCGGCAGTCGGCTGAGGTTGTAAATACCCACCAATACCAGTGCCATCGTAAATAAGCCTACGATAAACTTATTTTTTATCGAAAATTGAATGATTTTATCTAACATTTCTTTTGAATCTAATTTTGAGAAATTCTTCCACGAGTGCCACAAACAATAATCCATGCTGATAGGTAGCTATCAACATGAAGAAATGGCAATAAGAATTTTAAAATTAGATTTTGGGCGGTTGCCAGATATTTCCGTAGAAATTGGAAAAGAAAGAATCGTTGTAGAAAGCGATTTTTACTTTTTGGGTAAAAAAGGAAGTTTGATTGTCAGGAACTGATACAGGAGAATGAAAACCAAGTGAAATGATTGAGCCACAACAAGTACAGAAAGGAGTACAAGATTTTGTGTCTCCGTGATGGTCAGTCTGATTGGTTTTAGAAGATGATGCTTTTCCATTATTCACTCCATGACAGGCATCATCGCTGCAAGGCAGACCTGACAGCACAAGTAGATACATGGAGAATATGACAGCTAAAATTTTCACACGGCAAATATAAGTTAAAATATTGTGCAACAGGGTTTCAGGTTGTAAATAGAAAATAGTATAGTGCTATTTTTTCTAAAATTTCCTTTTGACTCTTGACCAACTTACCCTCTCAAACACCAATTTCGTCACCTTCGCAATGTGCTGACAACGAGTATCGTAGGTTATAATCTCTTTGAGGGTACCGGTGAAGACTTTGGTGATAATGTGCATGATTGGTAAAGGTTAGCAATCATGGTTAAAATTTGTGAGTTTGTTTGAGGGCATAATTCACGAATAATATCAAAACGGGTACTTCAATCAATGGCCCAACAACGGCAGCAAAAGCGGCCCCTGAGTTGATACCAAAAACGGCAATCGCTACGGCAATGCCCAACTCAAAGTTGTTACCCGCAGCCGTGAAAGCCAAGGAAGTAGATTTGGCGTAGTTGGCACCTGCTTTTTTAGAAAGATAAAAAGCCGACAAAAACATGATGCCAAAATAGAACGTAAGTGGAATCGCAATCCGAACTACATCCAACGGAATCTGCACAATCAATTGCCCTTTCAAGCTAAACATGACCACGATAGTGAGCAGCAAAGCGATGAGCGTAATCGGGCTGATTTTGGGCAAATACACTTGCTCAAACCATTCTCGGCCTTTCAGTGCCGTAAGGCCATAACGGGAAATAATGCCGAGCAAAAAAGGAATACCCAGATAAATAAACACACTCTGAGCTACTTGGCTAATCGTAATGTGGACTTCGTAGCCTTTCAGACCAAACAACGGCGGCAAGACCGTGATAAAAACCCACGCATACACCGAATAAAACAGGACTTGAAAAATGCTGTTGAAAGCTACCAACCCTGCTGCATAGAGGCGGTCGCCGTTGGCGAGGTCGTTCCAAACAATCACCATCGCAATACAACGAGCAATACCAATCATAATCAAACCTGTCATGTATTCGGGCTTATCGGGCAAGAAAACAACTGCCAACCCAAACATCAGTAGCGGCCCAATAATCCAGTTTTGAACCAACGACAGCATCAAAATTTTGGTGTTGGTAAACACCTTCGGAAGTTCTTCGTAGCGTACTTTTGCCAAGGGCGGGTACATCATCAAAATTAACCCAATAGCTAGTGGAACGTTGGTCGTACCAACATTGAAATGATTGATAAATGCTTCGGATTCTGGGGAAAAGTAACCGATTCCTATGCCGAGTAGCATCGCTAAGAATATCCAAAGTGTAAGGTAATTGTCTAAAAATGAGAGTTTTTTAGGTTGCATTTTAACACGTATTAGTCAAACTTATATTTTTACTTTTGAGAAGATATACAAGGTCTCGGTGGCGATTTGCTTGCAACGTTCATCATATTTGGCGGTTTCTTCGGGCGTACCGTCAAACGCTTTGGGGTCATCGTAAGGAATCGCTATCCGTCTCGTTGCACCTTTCACAAGTGGGCACGCTTCGTCTGCTTGCGAGCAGGTCATAATAGCACAAAAGCCACTTTGAGGGTTGCTCTTGTCGTCGTATTTTTTGGAGAATGCTTTTAGTGGTTCTGCATCAGCAGCGTATTTTACTTCGTAAATCGGGTTTCTATCTTCCGAGATTTTAGAGACTTCAAACCCTGCCCTTTTGCAGGTAGCTACGGCTCTTTCGTTGAAGGCGGTTGATTCTGTCCCTCCCGAATACGTTTTGACATTCGGAATCCCGTAATAAGCAGCAGCAGTAGCTGCCCAAATTTGCCCAAAATGACTACGACGAGAATTGTGCGTGCAGATATACGTTAGTTGGGCTTGCTCACCCGATTTTACTTTGTTTTGTACAAAAAGGGCAATTTTGTCTAACTCTTTTTTACGGTCTTTGGGAATTTTGACAAAGTCTTTTTTAATGGTACTAATGTAGGTTTGCAAAGACTCATTCAACACTACTTTTTTGTTAGGGTCATTGCCAAAAGAAATTGTGGTGGTTAGTAAGAAGAGGGATGTCAATAAATGTAGGAGTTTCATAAGTTGGAGGTTTTAAAATGCTTTTCTTAAATTATCAGCATATTCGTTCGGTAATGGGCTGTCTTCCACGGCTTTGGCTGCTTTTTCTACGTCATATTCAAACCGAATAAACTCCACTTGAATACTTTCGGGATAAAGAATGCTACTGTTATCGTTGATGTAAAGCATTACATAACAGCCTCTTGGGTCGCCGTCTTTGGGTTTGCCTACCGAGCCAATATTAATGGCGTGGCGATACCTTGTTTTATCTTCTGATGTTTCGGCTAAGGTTCTGTGGTAAGGCTTATGGGTATGTCCAAAACACATAACATCGGCGTCGGCATCACGCATGATTCTGAGCAAACTTTTTTCTTCTCTATCCTCAAACAGGTATTCGTTTATTTTTCGAGGACTGCCATGTACCAACAGAAGATTGAGTTTGTCTTCGTTAAGTTGAAACTCTACCTTGATATGAGCAGGAAGAGTGCGTAGGTATTGTCTTTCTTCATCATTCATTATTTCGTTGGTAAAAGAAATAGACACATTCCCGTTAGATTTTTCGTGGTCGGTTTTGTAAGCGCAACCACAGTCTTTGCTCATACGTCCAATGCCAAAGTCATAATTTCCTGCAATGGTTGGAATGTTGCGTTTACGAATTGCATTGGCCACCTCGTTTGGCCAAATGTTGTAGCCTACCAAATCGCCAAGGCAATAAATGGCATCGGGCTGACGGCTGTCCACATCCTGAAAAAATGCTTCTAAGGCAGGTAGATTGGCGTGAATGTCGGAGAATAAGGCAATTTTCATTGATTTAAAATATAGTGTTTGATAAACTTAACAACAAGATTGTGACTGAACAGATGCGTTTTGAGCTAATTCAGCAAATACACCAAAGTGGCTAATAAATTGGTTAAATACGTCCCAATCAATGCAGTAACAGGAAGTTTTTCCTTCGATAGTTCCTTTGATGAGTCCAATACTTTTCAGCTCTTTAAGGTGCTGAGAAACAGTAGCTTGGGCGAGCGGCAAGCCTTCAACAATTTCGCCACAGATGCAGCTTTTTTGTCGAGCAAGAATTTTTAAAATTGCAATGCGAGCGGGGTGCGAAATTGCTTTTGCCAAATCGGCCAAGGCGATTTCGTCAGCCGCAAACTCCATTTTTCGGTTGATTGCCATGCGTTTCTTATTTTATATCGCAAATATACGATGAATATATTTTTAATACACTTTTTTAACATATAATACCTAATATTCTGTAATAGCAAGTGATTATGGGTTGATAATCAGGTTAGTATATTTTTCGTTTTCCCTAAAAATCATATTGTGGGTATTTCACATGGACAGACTGGTTCAGTATGTTTATCGACTAAATTGAAAGGGGAATCTATGCGAAAAACAAAGAATGATGTGTTTATTGTTCGTTAATTTCTCTTTGTAAATACGCTTCTAATAATGTCAAGAAACGATTATTTCCAAATCAACACAATCATTCCAACAAAAATCAGTCCTGCACCGACTAAGACTTCGGGAGTCATTGGCTATTTCAGCAAAATAATATCAAAAAAGCAATGCGTTCATTTGCAAATGCAACACCGCTAAAAGTCTTTCTCGCCATACTCTGTTTTGAGAGTTTTGGTGTTCTTGCCACTATCGTTGAGGCGATAGCTAAGGCCCAACTGTACGATGCGGTCATATTTGATGTATTCGGTCGAATTGTAAAATGTATTACTTCGGGTGGTTATGGTTTGGCGGTTAGAGTCAAATATATTTTGGCATAACACATCAAGCGTGAGTTTTTTGCTGTGTATGTATTTGAGGCCAATATTTGACAAAAACAAATTACTGTCTTCGCCTTGTGCCGTTACGGTTCTGGACACATACATGCCATCCCATTGCAAACGGAGTTTGGAACTGAGCTTAAATGCCATATTGCCGTTGAGATTAAAATTTAAACTTTGTGTTGTTTGGGTTTCGGCATTTCGGATTTGGCTAATGTTGAGGTAGTACGAGTTGCCCGATAGATACCACCGCCACCATTTGGTAAGCTGCCAGTCGGTCGTAAACTCAACACCCGTCGAATTGGTATTACCCGCATTGGTGTAAATTCGTAATAACGTAATCCGATTGTAACTTTCATTGATTCTAAACACTTTATTAGCAACTCGACTATGATAGGCTGTCAGTGTAAGGCTTAGATTTTTGAATCGCTTTACATAGCCTAATTCAACATTGTCGGTGATTTCGGGTAACAGATTTGGGTCGCCCAATTCGATGGATTCTGAATGGCGACGATTCAAAAATGGTGATAGGGCCTTTGTGGTGGGTCGGTCTATCCTTTTAGAATAACTTAGCTTCAACTCTTTATCGTCACTAATGCTCCAAAGGCCCTGCACCGATGGGAAGAAGTTGAGTTGATTGAGTTCGTAGGGTCTTTGTCCAAGTTTGTGTGTCAAACTTCGACTCATTTGTTCGGCACGAAGACCAGCTTTATATTGTAGTTTTTGATATTGACCGTTTACCTGAACATATCCCGCATGAACAGTTTGATTTAGGCTGAGTTCATCTGTAAATGCTTTACTTACTTCCCATACTTGGCTCGAAAGGTTGAGTTGTTCAAAATCAAAAACGCCTTTGTGATTTACGTTGCGCCACTGATAACCCATTTCGAGCGATGTGTTTTTTTTCAGTGGTATTAAATAGTCAGCTTGTAAACGCCATGCTTGCAGGGGACTTTTTTCTTCTGAACGTTGTTGGAGGGTTAGTTTGCCAGTGGTTTCATCATCATCTCGGTTTCGCATAGGCCCACCTAACACGGAGTTTTCATAAATGGCAGTCAGTGAAAGTCTGTGTTTGTTATCAAAGGTTTTCACAAGGTCTGTTGCGGCGGTAAAGAATTGTGCTTTACGGCTGAACAAGTTTTGGTTATAAAAAAATCGGTCGGGCGAAGTGTTAATGTTTTGATAGAGGTTGGTAGGTTTCGTGAGCGAAAACTCTTGATAGTGCATATTGGCGATACGGTCGTTTTGTCGGTAACCATAATAGGCATTCGTAGCAATCACAAATGTCTTATTAGGCATGTAGGTAGTTCCACCTCTGATGCCATAAATCCATTCCATGAGGGGGCGTTCGCCGTACCAAGCCGAACGAGTGAGGGTATCCTTAAATAAGGTTCTGACTTCTCCGTTTCGATAGCCATTGATGTCATATCGGCGATAATTGGCACTTACAAATGTCTGCCATTTTGCTGTATTTTTTTGAAAGGTTAAATCGGCTCCATGCCGCTCAGGGTTGATGTTGCTCAAATTGATGTTAGCTCCCAAAAACCAGCTATTTGTCACATTCTTTTTGGTGATAATATTGATGATGCCTGCTTTGCCTTCGGCATCATAACTGGCTGATGGTGAAGATAATACCTCAATACTTTCGATTAAATTGGCGGGTAGTTGCGCCAATACATCGGCAGGTGATTGATTGGTGAACTTGCCATTGATGGTTACTAAAAATTCGGCGTTGCCTCGCATCAAAATTTGCCCCTCGGTGTTGATAGTTACCGAAGGTAATCGTTGCAGTACGTCTAAACCCGTACCCGTTACAGTATTGCCCAGCTTACTGACGTTGAAGGTTTGTCTATCAATCTTTACGCTATTAGCTGCTTTTTCGGCACTTACTACTACGTCGGCTAATTGGGTGGTGAGTGACCTTAACTCAAAGTCTAAAACAACCAAAGTGTTGCTTTTATCCATCATTATTAAAGAGTCAATACTTTGATAACCAACGTATTGGATTCTCAAAAAAACAGGTAACTGTTGGGTTGATTTTAGCTCATAAGCCCCTTTTTCATCACTCAACGTTCCCACCAATAGCTTTTTGTTTGCGTCGTGCAGCGATACGGTCGCAAAAGCTAAGGGTGTAGCGTTGGCTTTATCCCTAACTTTTCCTTTTATCAACAAGGGAGTTTGGGCTACAAGGTATAGAGGACAAAGGAAAAGTAAGAGTAATAATGGTTTCATGCGTTTGGGAAACAATATTCATTTCCAAATTAACACAATCATTCCCACAAAAATCAGTCCTGCACCGATTAAAACTTTGGGAGTCATTGGCTCTTTCAACAAAAAGAAGGAGAGCAAAAGGGTAATGATAATGCTGGCTTTGTCAATAGCCGCCACATACGACACCAACCCATCTTTCATGGCTCGGTAGTAAAACACCCAACTAACGGTGGTGGTAATACCCGATGCAACAAGTAGAAGCCATTGCTTTTGGGTAAGTAACCCAAAATCTTTGTACTTGCTGCCTACTACATTGATGAGGGTAATCAGAAAAAAGATAACGGTGGTTCGGATGCCTAAACCCAAATCAGGGTGAATGTTTTTCAA